>PPDG01000495.1 GCA_002899795.1 Desulfobacteraceae bacterium
CCCCTGCCCGCTTCTTCTCGGCCACCGTCTTTTCGTATAGTTCGAGATACTTCTGGGCGGAGGACTGCCAACTGAAATCAATGGCCATGCCGTTCTTCATAATTTGGTGCCAGGTCTCAGGTTGGGAAAAGAGATCGAGAGCTTTCTTGGTGGCGTCCCAGAATGATTCCGGTTTGTAATTGGTGAATCGGAAGCCAACACCTTTCCCTTTCGTGGGATTGAAAGGGGTGATGGTGTCGTACAGGCCGCCGGTGGCCCGCACGATCGGCACGGTGCCATAGCGCAGGCTATACATCTGATTCAGGCCGCAGGGTTCGTACTGAGACGGCATCAGGAACATATCCGCGCCAGCTTCGATCTTGTGGGCCAACCTCTCATCGAACTCCAGCCGTACTGCGATCTTTTCTGGATAGCGCTCAGCGAGCGCGGTCAGCATCGTGTGATACTTCTCTTCCCCAACCCCAAGAATTACCAGCCCCAGGTCATAAGCCATGAATTTATCCATAACGGCCGATAAAAGGTCAAAACCCTTCTGATCTGCCAATCTGGAAACAACTCCAATCAGCGGCCTGTTCATGAGTCTTTCCGGCAGCTTTACCGTGCGCAGGAGGTCCAGCTTGCACATGTGCTTGCCTTCCAGGTTCTCCCTCGAATAGTTGGCGGCGATATACGGGTCGTTTTCGGGATTCCATTCCTCGTAGTTGGCACCATTTATAATTCCATGCAGCTTGCGGTGATGCGTTTGAAGAACGCCTTCCAACTTATGTCCGTATTCCTTGGTCTGGATCTCCTCGCTGTAGCGAGGGCTGACTGTGGTAATGACATCCGCACAAACTATAGCCGCCTTCACGAAGTTAATCCCGCCCCAGAACTCCATGCCATCCATACTGAAAAAACGTCCGGGCAACCCGGTCTGTGGGAATAGTTTTGCAGCGAACTGCCCCTGATATGCGATGTTGTGTATGGTAAACATACTCGCGGTCGCGGCCAAGTCGTCCTCAGCTGCTACCAAGTGTTTCAGGTAGGCGGGGATCAAGCCGCTCTGCCAGTCGTGGCAATGAACGATGTCAGGCTGAAACTTTACCGCGGGGCATAAAGACAGCACAGCTTTACAGAAGTAGGTGAAGCGCTGAAAATTATCGAAATAATCACCTTTTGGGGTTCCATAGAGATAGGTTCGGTCAAAGAATTCATCCCGGCGGATGAAGTAGACTTCTACGGTATCGTTGAGTTGGCCGCGATAGATATCAGTGTTAATCACCTGGGAGCCTAACTCCACCGGCAGGTTCTCCACCACAGGGTCTGCCCCCGCTAACTCCTCGACGAAACGGTTATAGTAAGGCATTACAATTCGCACTTGGCAGCCTAGGTTGCTCAAAGCAAGGGGCAAAGCACCGCCCACGTCGGCAAGCCCCCCGGTCTTGGCAAAAGGCGCAACCTCTGAAAAAACCATTAGTACCCGCGGTGGTGATTTTTTCTTTCTCATCCTTCTTGACCGTTCATATCAGTTGAGCCAAACCGGTTTGCTTATATTAGGGAATTGAGGGGAAGTGTTGCAACAATATTATTCTGGTCCTACCTCTCAATGAACTCCAAACGTTTAGATTGTAGGTTATGGAGTAGCAGGTGGCAGGCGAATACTGTCACCGGATGGCAGGTCACAAATGCCAGGACATGGCGCAATCATTCCCAAAAAAGAAAATGGAGCTGAGGTAGCCGTACACCTGAGATAGTTCTGTTTTGTCAGTCTGGCTTTTCTACCCCAATTATTTACATTTCTGTACTTTTAATCCCCGTAGACCCTCGATAATTTCTACAGAGTCTTTAACCTCTCCATACCTATTTTCAGATATGAGCTTGTTAAGCGTACTTTTCTCTTCTTCGATCAGCTCGTCAATTGTCCTACAATAGACCATGTTTGCAATGCGTGCCTTCACCTTTGTGGGAGTACTTTGTATCTTTATACTCCCATCTTTTTGTTTTTTTATAGTCAGCTGTTGACAGAATGTTGAGCTGACGAATGTCAAGTTCAACATCAACAGAGATACGAAAATACACGCTGCCTTTCTTGTTTTTTTACTCATGCAGTTGTCTCCTTTCAGAGTAAAAGAACGGTGCAGCTATTCCTATTCTTTCTGCGGATTACTGCAATAATAACGACGAGACTCCCTAACCCGCATATTTCATAGATTGGTGTCTCGAGACCGCAAAGATGGGTGCTTCTGTTTGTTCAATCGCCTAGCACGGATATTTCATGACTACAGAAAGATTTGGTCTACAAACAGAGTACTCAATTGAATTTACTGAGGCAAGAGAAAAGATTATACCTGCGCTCCCCACTCCAACAACTGTTACAAGAGCTCCAACCATGTAAATCTTAACGTTGCCATACCCAAACCGGTAAAAATCGCTGCGCTCGCGTGATAGCGCTTGCGAATAGGATACACGTGCACAATAAGGTTAAGGTTGAGGGCAAGGAAAATCTCTTGCAAATCAGTGGGACAGGAGGGTAAACTATTTTACGAGTTGCACCGCGCCGCAGCCCGGAACAGGGCCACGATGGGTCCTCACAATCGGGGACGACAACCCTCTCAGGGTTCTGCTCACGTTTCACTGAGAATTATTGCCCAGTGGATAGGTAATTAGTTACGTTTTAGACATAGTGCGAGGGTGGCGGAACTGGCAGACGCACTGGATTTAGGATCCAGCGCCTTCGGGTGTGGGGGTTCGAATCCCCCCTCTCGCACCAGCGGTAACTGCAAAGGGTTGGCCCAGGCCGGGGCTAACCCCTTTTTTTGGGCTTCTGAGCCCGGATATTTCATGAAAATGCTTCAGCGAGCGCAGTCCCGTAGTCCAGCTTTTCGAGCTGGACGCGGGTTAGCGAGCGAACTACAATAAAATGGTATAAATACCTTACATTTCGAATCCCGCTTTAGCGGGACTGCAGCACGCTGCAGGGATCTTCAATTGCCGTCGCGAGACAGTGGAGAAGGACGCCCATATCCGCGGTCGCAGCAGGAGATTCATGAAACATCCGGGTTAAGGGTTGCCAGATACCACCTACTATGATTATATTGTCGGGTGGTTCCGGGCTTGTGAAAATATGTTGCCTGTAGATTCTTGCAACCAGCGTCCAGGCGTTGAAGTTTAGGTCTTTTCAAACAACATTGGGGGAAGTAGTAGATCATAGCCAAATGAAGATTTCCATTGAAGAAATTAGTGAGATTGCTCGCAAGGTGAATGTTGAGCTCCCTGAGGAAAAGGTGAACCGTCAGCTCAAGAAGGCTTATCAACAGCTTAATCGCACTGCGAAGGTTAGAGGGTTTCGCCCCGGCAAGGTCCCGTTGGCAATTCTTAAGCGGCAGTATGCAGATCAGATCAACCACGAGGTGGGCTTAGAGCTCGTCAACGAAACTTTAATGGAAGCCCTGGAACAAACCGAAATTGAGGCTGTTGGTCAGTCTGACCTTGACAGAGAACCGTTACAGGAGGGAGAGCCATTCCGCTATTCATTTATGGTGGAGGTGAAACCGGAAGTCGTTGTCAAGGACTATAAAAAAATACCGGTTCAGAGAAAACAACTGGTTGTTAATGAGGAAGATGTTGACGCTGAACTCGAGTTGCGTCGACAAGCTAACTCCTATCTCAAATCCCTTGAGAAACCGCGTCCCATTCAACAAGGAGATCACGCGGTTCTTGATTTCAAAGCCTTCGCTGAGGGCAAGCCTGTTCCTGATGGTGAAGCCAAGGGCTTTCACCTGGAAGTAGGTGGTAATCGTTTTAACCCCGAGTTCGAAACCAAACTTATTGGTGCGAACAAGGGTGAACAAAGAGAGATCGAGGTCACCTTTCCACCTGACTATGGCAACAAAAATCTCGCCGGCAAGAATGCCACCTTTCAGGTGGAGATCAAGGATATTAAAGAGCAAGGGCTTCCAGAGCTGGACGATGAGTTTGCCAAGAACCTTGGTGATTTTGATAATCTTAAAGATTTGCGCACTACTGTACGCCAGGAATTGGAAAGCAGGAAAGGGGACCAAATAGATGCGGAAGTTTGGACGCAAATCTTGGATGAGTTGATCAGCCGTAATCCCTTTGATGTTCCTCAGAGCATGGTGGAACAGGAATTGCAAAGAATGTTGGACACCATTCGTTACCGCCTATCCGCCCAGAATCTCACCCTAGAGCAGGCAGGAATGGATGAAGAGACCTTCAAGGAACGCAATCGAGAACCTGCTGAAAGAAGGGTACGAGGCACCTTTCTCCTGGAAAAAATTGCTAATCAGGAAAGCCTTGAGATCAGCGATGAGGAAGTGGACCAGGGGCTGCACAGATCAGCAGAGGATATGAACCAATCGTATGAACAAGTGAGAGATTTTTACCAGAAGAGTAATTTGATGGAACCGTACAAACGTCAGTTGATAGAGGAAAAGGTTATCAATTTCCTCCGGGACCAAGCGGACATGACAGAAGTGGAGGAAACGGCCTCTGGCCCCGGAGAAGACAAAAGTAAAAGAGAGGAACGTTCATGACTCTGATACCCATCGTTGTCGAGCAAAGCAGCCGCGGGGAGCGTGCTTATGATATTTACTCCAGGCTACTCAAAGATCGTATCGTTTTTCTGGGCACGGGGGTGTCCGATGAGGTGGCCAACCTGATTATCGCCCAGATGCTTTTCTTGGAATCTGAGGACCCGGATAAGGACATAAACTTATATATTAATTCACCTGGAGGCCTGGTCACCGCCGGCCTGGCCATCTACGACACTATGCAGTACATAAAACCGGATGTGGCAACCTTGTGTTTGGGACAGGCTTCTAGCATGGGTGCTCTCTTGCTGGCAGCAGGGACACGAGGAAAGAGGTTCACCTTGCCACATTCGCGTATTCTTATCCACCAACCCTTGGGAGCATTCCAAGGCCAGGCAACCGATGTGGAAATTCAGGCCAAAGAGATTTTGAGAATGCGCGAGAGACTAAACGACATACTGTCTCATCATAGCGGCCAACCTCTGGAAAAAATTCAAAATGACACTGATCGAGACTTTTTCATGAGCGGGGAGGAAGCAAGAGAATACGGTATTGTTGACAAAGTCATTGTCGAGCGGGGGATTCCGGAGGAGGACTCCAAGAAAAAGGGGCCCAAGAAAGCTCCGGAGGGCAAGGATGATTAGAGAAGCCATTGAATATAACCTCTATTCTGCTATAATATCCATGGCACACGAGAAGAGATAAAAGGGACGCTGTGCGACATTGGTTGGTTAAGGAGGATTAGATGACGAGAAAGAAAGATGACCGGGGCGGAGATCTGGTCTGTTCATTCTGCGGAAAAAGCCAGGATGAGGTCAAGAAACTCATAGCTGGTCCCACCGTTTACATTTGTGACGAGTGTATTGAACTCTGTAATGACATTATTGCTGAAGAATTTGAAAAGGAAGAGGCTGCCAAGTTAAGCAGTGTACCCAAACCCACCGAGATTAAGGAGGCTATCGACGACTATGTCATCGGCCAGGAAAAGGCCAAGAAGATTCTCTCCGTGGCAGTTTATAACCATTACAAGCGCATTGAATCCCGGCCTGAGATGGAAGATGTGGAGATCCAGAAGAGCAACATTGTTTTGATCGGCCCGACAGGATGCGGGAAAACGCTATTGGCCCAAACCCTGGCCCGCATCCTTGACGTTCCCTTTACCATTGCCGACGCCACCACTCTTACTGAGGCGGGTTACGTTGGCGAGGACGTTGAAAACATTATTGTCAATCTACTTCAGGCAGCTGACTACGATGTGGAAAAAACATCCCGCGGCATTGTATATATTGATGAGATAGATAAGATCGCTCGCAAAGCGGACAGCCCTTCCATCACCCGAGACGTCTCCGGTGAGGGAGTCCAACAGGCTCTATTGAAGATCCTGGAAGGAACCATTGCCAATGTCCCTCCCAAGGGAGGACGGAAGCATCCTCAGCAAGAATTTATCAAGATTGATACCACGAACATTCTGTTTATTTGTGGTGGCGCTTTCAACAACCTGGAGGGCATAATCAAGTCACGCATCGGCGTCAAGGCCCTGGGGTTCGCAGCTGAGATCAAAAAACGGGAAGAGCGCAAATTGGGCGAGATTCTCGTGCAGGTGCAGCCCGAAGACCTGATCAGGTTTGGCATGATTCCTGAGTTTGTCGGGCGGCTTCCTGTGGTGGCAACCCTACACGAACTGACTGAGGACGAGTTGATGAAAATCATGCTTGAGCCGAAGAACGCTCTGGTAAAACAGTACCAGAAACTTTTCGGCATGGAAGATGTGACCTTGCGTTTTACTGAGGGCTCTTTGAAAGCTGTGGCCCATGAAGCCATGAAGCGGAACTCTGGAGCTCGAGGACTGAGGAGTATCCTCGAAAACATCATGCTGGACATTATGTACGAGATTCCCTCCCAGCCAGATATTCGCGAATGCGTTATCAGTGAAGAGGTAGTAACAAACAGGGAAACGCCACTTCTGCTGTATGAAGGCTCCTTGGAATCAGCCTAAAGACATAGAGGCGCAAGAATAGATAATGCGGCTTTCAAGAACCTAGTGAAAGGCTACTCGCACTTTACCACGTAGCCTTTTCTTTACTGAACGAGATAAAGATGGGTATGTTGAAGAAAAAACGCGACAGTGTTGACGAAGGGGACCAGTTTGGACTTCTCGAGTATCCGTTGTTGCCTCTCAGGGATATCGTTATTTTCCCCAACATGGTCGCTCCTCTTTTCGTTGGTCGGGAAAAATCAATCAAGGCCCTAGAGCACGCCATGGGGCAGGGAAAAACCATTTTTCTCGCCACCCAGAAAAAGGCAAAAACTGACAACCCCACGGAAAAAGACATCTTCCGAATAGGAGCCGTGGCGACAATTCTGCAATTGCTTCGTCTGCCAGATGGTACGGTAAAAGCCTTGGTGGAAGGCAAGAAACGAGGCAAGATTGCTCAATTCCTGAGCAACGATGACTTTTTTATGGTGCAGGTGACGTCAATCGAGGAGAAAACTGAGCAGAATGTTCAGATCGAAGCCTTGATGCGCAGCACTGTTCAGGCCTTTGAAAAATACGCCAAGCTGAATAAAAAAATCTCCCAGGAGATGGTTCTCTCGGTTTCCTCAATTGAGGAACCAGGGCGGTTGGCCGACACCATAGCCTCCCACATGCCTTTCAAGATCGAATACAAGCAGAAGCTGCTTGAAGCCATCCCGCAATTCAATCGGCTAGAGATGCTCTATGCGTACATCAGCGGTGAGATCGAGATCATTCAAACTGAGCAGCGCATCAAAGGCCGGGTCAAAAAACAAATGGAAAAGACCCAGCGGGAGTATTATCTGAACGAACAGATGCGCGCCATCCAGAAAGAGATGGGCGAGAAAGATGATTTTCGAAACGAACTCGCAGAGTTAAAAAGACGCATCAAACGCAAACGTATGGCGCGGGAGGCGGCTGCTAAAGTTCGCTCTGAGTTTAAAAAACTCAAGTTGATGTCGCCCATGTCTGCTGAGGCCACGGTGGTACGAAACTATATCGACTGGCTGCTCTCCCTCCCGTGGTACGAGCGCACCAAAGACAAATTAGATATAGACCAGGCCTCTATCATCCTGGACGAGGACCACTATGGCCTGGAAAAACCGAAAGAGAGAATCCTGGAATACCTGGCGGTTCAGGCGCTGGTGAAGAAGATTAAGGGCCCCATCCTTTGCTTCGTGGGTCCCCCAGGAGTAGGCAAAACTTCGCTCTCCAAATCAATTGCTCGCGCTTTAGGGCGAAACTTCATTCGTCTTTCGCTGGGCGGTGTGCGGGATGAGGCCGAAATCCGCGGTCACCGACGGACTTACATCGGAGCACTGCCAGGGAAAATTATCCAGAGTCTGCGCAAGGCCAAATCCAACAATCCTGTCTTCTGCCTGGACGAGGTTGACAAAATGAGCATGGATTTCCGCGGTGATCCTTCTGCGGCACTGCTCGAGGTACTCGACCCGGAGCAGAACTTCGCTTTCAACGATCATTACCTGGACGTTGACTACGATCTGTCCGAGGTTATGTTTATCACCACTGCCAATACGCTGTTCTCCATTCCGCCGGCGCTACAGGATCGCATGGAGATTATTCGGTTGCCGGGATACACCGAATTCGACAAACTTAACATTGCCAAACAGTTTCTCGTCGAGAAACAGAGCGAAGCCAATGGACTGAAACCAGAAAACATTGACTTCTCGGATGGCGCCATCTATGAAATCATCCGCCGCTATACCAAAGAGGCAGGAGTGCGTAATCTCGAGCGGGAAATAGCTTCCATTTGTCGCAAAGTGGCCAAATTGGTGGTCAAAAAGGGGCCGAAGACCACAATCAAGATAACCGAGAGAAGTGTAAATAAGCATCTCGGGGTACCCAAATTCCACTACGGCCGCGCTGAAGAGAAAGACGAGGTAGGCCTTGCTATTGGTCTCGCTTGGACCGAGTTTGGCGGCGAACTGCTTGGTATCGAGACAGCCATCATGCCTGGTAAAGGCGGCCTCACCATAACCGGCAAGCTAGGCGATGTCATGCAAGAGTCGGCCCAGGCTGCCCTTACTTACGTGCGCTCCCGGGCTGCAGCTCTGGAACTAGACCCAAATTTTTACAAGAAACTAGACATACACGTCCACGTGCCCGAGGGGGCTATTCCCAAGGACGGACCATCGGCAGGAATTACAATGGCAACGGCTATCGCCTCTGCTCTGCTCAAGGTACCTGTTCGCAAAGACCTGGCTATGACTGGTGAGATAACCCTGCGAGGCCGGGTGCTCCCCATAGGAGGGTTGAAGGAGAAGGTGCTGGCAGCGCACCGTGGCCTGATCAAAGAAGTTCTGATACCGAAAGAAAATGCCAAAGATATTAAAGAGATTCCTGGCAAGATCTTGAAAGATATAGAACTTATACTGGTGGAGCACATGGACGATGTGCTCAAACAAGCTTTACTGGTGGATGATCCTGAAAAACTTTTCAAGAAACCTATAGAAGAAGACGAAGAGGTTTTGGTTCCTAGCGAAACCCCCGAACCTTCTGACGAGATTACGGCCCACTGATTAACAAAGGGTCTGACAAGAGTGCAGACTAGACAATCGAGCGTCCAGCCGCAATACGGTTGGGCGTTTTTCATTGGTCATGATCTAGTCATGAAAATTACCTTGACAGATACCAGATGAATTGCTAAGGCCAAAGGTACATACGGGCGGGTAGCTCAGTGGGGAGAGCATCGGCCTTACAAGCCGGGGGTCCGCAGTTCGAGCCTGCGTCCGCCCACCAAATAAATCAAGGGTTTAGGATGTTCCTAAACCCTTTTTCTCTTCTGCCCGCATGAAACAATGAACTTCTAGCCCGGATATTTGAAGCTCCCTGTCCCGCTTTAGCGGGACTGAAGCGGGATAGGGAATCTTCGATCAGTGTTGATCAACTATACCCTCACAGATCCTCAAGGTAAGACTCCAGCAATTTCAGGTTGACTGAGATTCGCTGTTTCAACCGATCACTCCCGGGTGAATCCATATCGGTCTTCGCCTCTATTGTCTCTTGAATGAATTCCAGTGCTGATCTCACCTCCTGCCACCCTTCTGCCCCAGGTGGCTCAATGCCAGGATCCGAAACCTTTTCCTCCCGGGCGTCGGTGGCGAGTTCAATTATCAGAGTGTTCTTTGACACTCTCTTGCCGCGCTTGACCGTTTGTTTTGCCGCTTTAAGAGTAAGCCAATCATCCAGGTCTCTGGGCAACCGTAACAGCCATTTCTTCTCCATACCTGCAACTCCTTCAATATAGTATATTTAGTATCAAATATATCATATCGAAGTAACTGTCAAGAAAAATTGAACTATTTGAGGGAGTGGCCCGTTTAATCACATGCCGCTGGTCGAGTTTCCGGTCTGCCCTTAACGGCCTTAAAGGGTTGGGTATTGCTGCAAAATAAGAAAAGACTGTTGGATTTGGTGAACAGGGAGCCATGTCCCCGCGTCAACAAACCAAGGAATTGTTGCATTTTCCTTTCTGACCCTAAGCCATAAGCACTCGTGATTAAGGGATTGAAAATGAGTTTTCCCTCTATTATTGCTCAATCAATATGAGTATTAGTCTATCGCATTCACCGCACACCTGCGCTAGGGAGACGTAAGTAGTAGATAATTTCAAACTCCCTTTGATCTCGGCATCGATCTTGCTTTCAACACACTGCTGACACTTCAAGATGTTTGCATTGGCAATCTTTCTGTTTTTGGAAGAAAAGGAGGGGCACCATGGCGGAAAAGATCATGGTTGTTGATGACGAAAAGGAAATAAGGGAGCTGCTCAGCATCTATTTAGCTGAAGATGGTTATGATGTAATTTCAGCCGCAAGTGGAGAGGAAGCCATAGATTTGGCACAGAACGAGGAGCCGCAGGTCATTCTCATGGACGTTAAGATGCCCGGAATTGATGGAGTAGAAACGTGTAAGAGGCTGAAAGGGGCAGAAAGAACTAAGTCAATCCCGGTTATTATGGTAACCGCATATCAGGATAGAGATGTGGAAGCCTATCTTGAAGGAGCTGACGACTTTGTTAACAAGCCGTTCGACAGAACAGAAATAACTTTTAGGGTAAGATCCATGCTCAGAATCCGTCACCTCAACGATGAATTGGAGAGAGCTATGGCTTACATAGAGGAGTTGGATAGAAATCTCCCGAAGCGTTGACACCAGGTCAATTGACCCAGATAATTTTAGAACGACTCTCTTCCATTTGACCTCCGCGCCTCAAGTGGCGACAAAGTATAGCTTATCAGGTGGAGAGTTCCGACCTGAATTGTATCCTACCCCGCCTGGACTTCAACCCCC
>PPDG01000173.1 GCA_002899795.1 Desulfobacteraceae bacterium
GCTGATCGCTGCCCTGGGAATCTCTGTGGTTTTTTTCGGGCTGGCATCCCTCGCGTTTATCATTACCTATTTCCCTCGTGCAATCCGCTGGTGGAATGATCATGCTAAAAGTCCCAAATATACCGTTCAATTGCTGAGGAGTCTTTTCAGCCAGCGCAGCAGAAAGGCAGTTGTAAGAGCAGATACTAGGGAAGGCCATGAGACTGGGGAATTCGATGACGTGGAAGAAGCTCTGCGGTTGCTCACTGCTCACATGAAGGAGCCATTCAAGCTTCCCCGGCTCATCGAGGTGGCCGAGCAGCGAGGGCTGGCCAGGGTTCACTCAAAAATCAATCGCTTGCTTGTAAAGGGTACGATGGTAGGTGGGGCAGATGGCCTGTTCCGCTGGGCAAACGGAAGCGAGGACGCAAATCACAATGATTAAGGTTTCAGTGTTCAGGTTTCAGCTTCTATGTTTCTTTTTCCTGACACCTGACACCCGACACCCTGAGATTGGGTGCTTGGGATTTGATATTTTACAGTGCTCCATCATTCCATTACTTCATTATTTCACTTGATCGGTGGCACGGAGAACGTGCGAGGAAATTTTTATGGAGCTCCTAATAGACTTTTTTCAAAATACCGGTTTTGGTATGGCTGACTATCGCCACTTGGTCATGATCAGTGTGGGGCTGGTCTTCATTTATCTCGGTATTGCCAAGCACTACGAACCGTTGCTTTTGGTTCCCATTGGCTTCGGTATCCTGGTTGGTAACGTCCCGGTTTTCAAAGGGTTGGGCTTGGGCATCTATGAGAAAGGTGCGGTGCTCAACTACCTCTACTTTGGAGTGAGTAAGGGTATTTATCCTCCGTTGATCTTTTTGGGTATTGGTGCCATGACAGATTTTTCCACACTTCTGGCCAGGCCCAAACTCATTTTGCTGGGTGCAGCTGCGCAACTGGGAGTTTTTATGACATTTTTAGGGGCTCTATTTCTGGATTTTGTCCCTAAAGAAGCAGCTTCTATCGGCATAATTGGTGGTGCGGACGGCCCTACCGCCATCTTTTTGTCGGCCAAGCTGGCACCTCACCTGGTGGGACCCATTGCCATCGCAGCCTATTCATACATGGCCTTGGTGCCGGTGATCCAGCCACCGATTATGAGACTGCTCACCAGCCGAGAAGAACGTCTCATCAAAATGAGTGATCTCAGGGAGGTGAGTTCGCAAGAGAAAATCCTCTTTCCCATTGTGGGATTCTTGTTTTGCTGCTTCTTGGCACCTGCCGCCCTGCCATTGCTTGGCATGCTCTTTTTTGGCAACCTTCTAAAGGAATGTCTGGTTACTGACCGGTTGGCGAAAACCGCCAGAACTGCTGTGGTGGATACAGTAACAATTGTTCTCGGTCTAACCGTAGGTGCAAGCACCCAGGCTGATGTATTTCTTACTGGCAAGTCCATGGGCATATTTATCCTTGGCGCCTGCTCCTTCATGGTCGCCACGGCAGGAGGGGTGATTTTTGCGAAACTGATGAACCTCCTTAGCCGCGATAAAATTAACCCTCTGCTCGGTGCAGCCGGAGTGTCGGCGGTGCCGGACTCGGCCCGAGTAGTCCAGATGGTAGGCAACGCAGAGGATCCAAGTAACTATTTGCTCATGCACGCCATGGCGCCAAATGTTGCGGGGGTTATCGGTTCTGCCATAGCCGCCGGCGTTCTCTGGAGTTTCATTGGTTGATAGACTAAAAGGACATCCCTGGAAAACCACGTCGGTGGGAGACGAGACCGACTCCATCTGTCCCCGTTGTGATGATGAGACCATCCACCGGGTGGTGGCCATGAAGGAGAAGAAGATCCATCTGGTGATTTGCAGCCGTTGCAACAGTCAACACCGGTACCGCCCCTCACTGGCTACCATGACCAGGAAGGTTCCTCTTCCATCCGAACGCCAAGCAAAGGTCTTGAAGAAGGTTGAGTCAGCCAGGACCCCTCGTCGCCAGTTGTCCTCGAAGGAGTGGCAAGCTCTCAAGGAAGTAGCCGGTGAGATGGAGCCTCTGCCATACGACCCGACCGCTTCTTACAGTGAAAAACAGATTGTATCCCATCCTACCTTCGGACTCGGTTTCGTGCGCATGGTGATTGACAAATCGAAGATCGAGGTGGTTTTTGAGTACGAGGTCAAGGTCCTAGCGATGAACCGCCCGAGGTCTCAATAATTCATAATTAACCGCGGAGAACGCGGAGTTCGCAGAGTGCTAAGCTGGGCCCTGTGAGATTAAACCACGAAGGGCGCGAAGGACACGAAGAAGAGTTATAGATAAGGTTGCCAGCAACATCTGACTCTCTGCGCTCTCAGCGTGCTCTGTGGTTAATCTATCTCACGTCTCTGGAACGGCTGATGGTGGCCAAGAGATGATGAAGGGCAAAATGGCCGTCAGATTTACCAAGGCAAGAATAAAGAGCGTCTGATAAATTCCCAAAGAAGGTATGAAAATGAGTCCCACCAAGAGACAGCCCAGGAAGGATCCCAGAAGATCAACACCATAAATTAAGCCCGCGATTCGACCGACTTGCAGTTGCTCTTCCAGCAATATCCGGTTGGCCAGTGGAAAGTGAGCCCCGCCGAGAAAACCCGCCACCAAACTTACAACAGAGAATGTTTCCCGGTACAAGAATTCGTGACGGCCAAAGCTCAACCAGTCGGAAAAATGGACAAACATGAAAGCCAAACCAAGACAGAAGCAGGCTAGGACGAACTGGAAGATGACGAGGGTTCTAATCTGCAGGGGTCTATTTCTAGGGTAGTAACTAAAGGTGAAACTCCCCAGAGCCAGCCCCACCATAAAGAGGGCTAGCAGAATACCGATCTGATAGTAGACATAGCCGAAGAATACTTGGAAGGCAAAAACGATAAGAATTTCCAGGGATATTCCAGTAAGGCCAAAGACAGTAACAGAGTAGAGTATTCTGGTCTTTGGAATCTGGGAAGCACCGGACCTAAAGCCTTTGGCAAAGCTAGCAACTGCAACAACGAGACAGAAGAGAAACATGCCTATCCAGATGGTACGTTTGCTCAGAGCGGAGAAGGTTTTTGCTATCATGGGCGAGTAGTGTGAGCCCCAAAGAAGGAGATTATAGGAATAGGCTCTGGGGTTAAGATCACTATTTTCTTGGTCCTCGTCTGCTTGCTCGATCATGGCCATGAAACTTTCTTGTCGCCAGGGCGAAAGATCCCAGAGTATATAGTGATCTTGTACGTAGAGGAGCTCCAGCTTACGCTGGCGCAGTCGTGCCACCAAGGTCTCCGGTTGTTTAACTAGGATGCCAGGAGAATTTGAGCAAAAGAAACGGGCGGTCTGGCCAGGGAATACCAGCACTTCAGAGAAGACACTAGATGCGGTCCTAAAGAGGAGTTTTAAGTATCTCGCCTGAATAGGACCGAGTGCTGTCTCAGCTGCACTGGCAGTAAAAAAGAAAACGCCGCCAGCACGCATCTTACTGGCGGCCAGCCGGAAGAATTCCTGGGTGTAAAAGCGGTTTATCTGTGCGGTAAAAGGTTCGGGAAGATTTACCAATATAACGTCGAACTTATTAGAGGTATGGAAAAGATAGCTTCGCCCATCTTCATGGCGGACTGTGGCCCGGCCGTCTTGCAGGGCAGCAGTCACATCCCCCGGCAGATATGTTTCCCCCAGCTGGATGAGTTTGGGATCCAGTTCCACATACTCTACCTCCCGAACACTGGGATGTAGGAGCAACTGCGCCAAGGATCCGGATACCCCCCCGCCGATGAGAAGTACACTCTCAGGCTGTGGGTGTTGTAACAGTCCATAGTGAACCGCCTCTTCAGCGCTCAATTGATCTGGGACTGTAAAGTTCCAGAGACCGCTTTCAAAAAAGGTAATCTGGTCCCCTCTGGCTACTACAACGATGTGACCGTAGATGGTTTCTTGGGAGTCTAAAAGACGAAATCCTGGCCATTGCCATTGGCGACTGGCCCTGTCCATATCTGTGCTTCGGTATTGCACAGTGGCGAGGCCCAGGAAAATACATGTAAGAATCAAAATATCAACCGGGCGATTCCGGCCAGCCTTTAGGACGATGATCAACCCTGAGGAACAGAGAAGGAGCCCGTTGGAGCTGGCGATCTGAAGTCCAGTGAAATGGTGAATTAATATGAGGGTAAAAAAGAGTCCTCCGATACCAGCTCCCAAACCCTCCAGAAAGTAAACCAAACCTGGAGACCTCCTCCATCTAGAGAGCTGTACTGCCAGCACAGAGCAAGCCAGGCTGAACAGCATCCCGGAGATCAGACAGAAAGGTGCGAGAGTGAGGAAAGAAATTGCCAGCATCTGCCCCAGGGTGACTAACTCTCCGGCGCCGACCTGAAAGAGAGTGCGCGCCGCCCTGATCAGGAAGATGGTCGCGGCAAGGATGAGACCGCTGACCCCCTGAAGGTAACCAAACAAGCGTGGGCTGCCGCGATAATGTTGTGACAGTTTGCCCCCCAGCAGTCCGCCAAGGGCCGTCCAAAAAAGCCAGGCAGCAAGAACAATGGCCACTGCCAATTCAGTGCCGGAAAAAACGGTGAGCAATTCCCGCAGGACGAGAATTTGGCCAATGGTGGCCGCAAAACCTAGAAGGGTAAAAGCAAAGATGGTGGTAACTTTCATATCTTGATCAATACACTATTTTGCCGGGCCAATCCAAGGGTTTTCATAAAGGCGCAAGGCGATGCGAGTCAGTTGGCTTCGCCGTCATTAGGTCATTACGCTTCGCTGTCATTTGTTGTAAGATTAAATTCGAAACCTGCAATTACTTGCCTCCAACCTAAAGCGAAGCGCTCCTCCAACCTCCAACCCTATGCTCTATGCTTCTTGCCTTGTGCCCTGAGCCTGATGCCTTGAGCCTTCATTGCTGATAGCTGACAGCTTTGGAAGTTTGCCCTTGACAAAAGCAACCGTCGAAGCTATTATCGCAATTCGTTCGCAATAAGGATCCACATGAAAAGTGAAATTGAGGTATTCAGAGAATTCATTCGCAATAAGGGCTTAAGAAAAACACCCGAGCGTGAACAGGTAGTCAGAGCGGTGTTCGCCATCCACGATCATTTTGACGTGGATGAACTTTACGTGCTACTCCGTGGTCAGAACGAGAGAATTTCCAAAGCCACAATTTACCGTACCATTCCACTGCTGCTTGAGAGCGGCCTCATCCAGGAAGCCTACTTCGAGGATGGCCATCTGCACTACGAACATATCTATGGGCATGAACACAACTGCCACCTTCGTTGTCTAGATTGTGGCAAGGTGGTGGAATTTACCGAAGAAATTGTCAAGGATGTAGAGGAGAAGGTCGGGGAAATTTATGATTTTCTCGTAACTGGACACAAACTCGAAGTGTATGGTCATTGTGGCAAGTGTAAGGTGCACAAGTGACTAACACAGCAGACGGCAAAAGCGTGCAACATCTTATCGACGAAATGCTGGTTGTATAAGGGATTCGAGGCTCGATGGAACGGTTACACCAATACGAGAGAGATGAGTTCATCAACATCTGCAAAGAGCATGGTCTGAACTATAGCGATAAGCGGTTGCTGGTGCTCGAGGCATTCTTGGGGACAACAGAGCATCTCACTATTGCTGCTCTCCAGGAGCACCTCGAAAGCCAAGGCCAGCGATTGGCCAGTGACTTCATTGGCGAGACCTTGGAACTTCTCTGCCGCTATGGATATGCTTACAAAAAGGAATTTGAGGGCCAGGAAATCCAATATGAACATCGTCACATCGGTTGGCACCATGACCATCTAATTTGCGCCGACTGCGGTAGAATTCAGGAGTTCCACAATAAAGAAATTGAAGCACTGCAGCGACAAATCGCCCATGATAGATATTTTACCTTGCTGCATCATAACATGGAGCTCTACGGCATTTGTGGAGAGTGCCGGAAACAGCGGCGGCCCGGTATTCCTTTGTCTTTTGTGCTTCCCGGAGAGGAAGTAGTTATTGAGCGATTGCTGGGTGGGAAAAAGGTTCAGCAGCGATTGGCTGACATGGGACTCACCCCCGGAACAACTATAGAAGTTATCAAAGCAAGCGGACCCGGCCCTATCATCGTTGCCTTCCGAGGTAGCAGAATCGCCCTGGGACACGGCCTCAGCCAGAAAGTGCTCGTCTCTACCAACAACAACCCCGCCAAAGACATTGGCTGAGGAGTTCCACTCATATTGGTTCCCGGTTACAATCCTTATCATTTCTTCAGACTAGAGTGAGTTCGGTCGGGGACCTTATTCGTCGGATTTGGAGCTATGTTGATGATTCCATTGAGTGAGTTCAGAGAAGGTGAGCGCGGTGTCATCAAACGATTGAACGGCAGGGGCACCTTTCGCAAGCGACTACAGGAGATGGGCTTTATCAGGGGATCTGAGGTATTCGTTGAAAAATATGCTCCTCTTCGAGATCCGATTGAACTTGTGATCAAAGGCTACCATGTGTCGCTGCGGGTGGAAGAAGCGGCGCAGATAATGATGGAAAAACTGGAGCAAGAACAAGAGTGAAGAAAGAAGCCATTACTATTGCCCTGACCGGCAACCCGAACTCTGGGAAAACCACCATTTTTAATAATCTTACAGGTACTCGCCAGCATGTGGGAAACTGGCCGGGGGTGACGGTCGAGAAGAAGATGGGGACCGTGATCCATAACGGCCACCGATTGCAGGTGGTTGATCTGCCGGGGACCTATAGTCTGACCGCATATTCCATCGAGGAAATCGTGGCCCGCCGTTTCCTGGTTGACTCGAAACCGGATGTGGTTGTGGATATTGTCGATGCCTCCAATCTGGAGAGAAATCTCTACCTCGCCACCCAGCTTATAGAGCTGGGGGTAAAGCTTATTCTTGTCCTTAACATGGCTGATGTGGCACAGGCGCGTGGCCACGAGATTGACGCTGACCGTCTGGGTATTCTGTTGGGTGTGCCTGTGGTTTTCACTATCGGTACCAAGAATCAGGGGATGAAGGAATTACTGGACAAAGTGCTGGAAGTGGTCGAGGACCGGGATACGGTGAGCCGGCACATCCACATTTCCTACGGCTACGAGCTGGAGAAAGAGATAAAGAAGATCCAGGACGTTATCTGGAGGGATCCCTCAGTTGGTGAGCGCTTTTCAACCCGCTGGCTGGCCGTGAAACTGTTGGAAAATGATACAGCCGTGCAGGAGAGGGTAAGATCGCTCGGGGAGATCGGCGAACAAATTTTGGCTCAAGCTGAGGCGAGTCGCGAACGGTTGGCTGAGTTTTATAAAGACGACGCTGAGATGGTACTCACAGACCAGCGCTATGGCTTTATTGGGGGGGCTCTCAAGGAGGTCCTTAAAATCTCCGCCAAAAGCAAACTTGATGTCTCCAGGCAGGTCGATCTGTTTCTTACCAATAGGATTCTGGGTTTTCCCGTTTTCATCTTTTTCATCTGGGCCATGTTTCAGCTGACCTTTACTGTCGGAGCCTATCCAATGGAATGGATAGACGCCGGGGTGACCTGGCTTGGAGCCGTTGTGACTGCCCTGCTGCCGGCGGGACTCCTACAGGACCTACTGGTCAACGGCATAATAGCCGGCGTGGGTAGTGTAATCATTTTTTTGCCCAACATTTTGATTCTCTTTTTCTGTATTGCCGTGTTTGAGGATACAGGCTACTTGGCGAGAGCCGCCTTTATCATGGACAGGGTAATGCACATCATTGGGCTGCATGGCAAGTCGTTTATTCCCCTGCTCATGGGTTTTGGTTGTAATGCTCCGGCGATCATGGCTACGCGCACCTTAGAAAGCGAGCGTGATCGGTTGCTGAGTATTCTGATTAACCCTCTGATCAGTTGTTCAGCCCGATTACCCGTGTATATACTGCTGGCGGGAACATTTTTCGGAGCCAGTGCCGGCAACGTCATTTTTAGCATCTATGCCCTCGGCATTGCCCTGGCCATAGCCATGGGCAAGCTCTTCAGTGTCACTCTTTTCCGGGGTGACATGGCTCCCTTCGTGATGGAACTTCCCCCTTATCGGGCGCCAACATTGAAGAGCTTGTTAATTCACATGTGGGATCGTAGCCAGATTTTCTTGCGCAAAATGAGTGGGGTGATCCTGGTTGGCTCCATCTTGATCTGGGTCCTCAGCAGCTTCCCCCGAAGCCCCGATTTGCACCGGGGCCAGGCTGTGGAGAGAGGGGCCACGAGTGCCACCCAGGAAAGGGTGCTCACCGTTGCTGAATCCGAACAGCCAGTGTCGCCCTCGACGCCGGAGGATTATCTGAAGAATTCAGATTTGAACAATGAAATGGCAAGGCTGGAAAGCAGCTTACTCGGGCGCTTGGGCCATTTAATTCAGCCAATCTTTGCTCCCTTGGGTTTTGACTGGCGAACGAGTGTGGCCGTGCTCACGGGATTTGTGGCAAAAGAGATTGTGGTGAGCACTCTCGGAGTATTGTATGCAGCCGGAGCGGATGTGAACGAGGAGAGTGACGCGTTGCGCCGGTCCTTGCGGGCCTCAGGCATGACTCCTCTGGGGGCATACACCCTCATGGCTTTCGTACTCATCTACATTCCGTGTTTGGCTACAGTGGCGGTGATTCGGCGCGAGACCAATTCTTGGAAATGGACCGGGTTCAGCATTGGCTATTCCTTGGTCCTGGCATGGATGGTCTCCTTCCTGATCTATCAAGGTGGGAGGATTGTTGGACTGGGATAAGAAGTAAAAGAAGCATAGGGCATAGAGCATAGAGCATAGAGCATAGGGAGGCAATTTCGAATTGCGGATTTCGAAACTGGGAACCCGCCCGAAGGGTGGGAGTCCGAAGGACAATTGCGAATTTAAAAACATGGAGACAGGAGTCAGGAGATAGAAAATTTCGGATTTAGATAAGACGGAAGGCAATAAAAGACAGAGCATTTTCCTTGCGCCTTAAGCCTTGCGCCTTGTGCCGCGCTTTTCTCTAAATTCTAGCTCCTTTATTTTTAATTATGGCGATGAAAGATTACCAAGTCAAAAGAATGTTCGAGACCATAGCCTTCTCCTATGACTTCCAGAACAGCTTTCTCTCATTAAGAAGGGATTCATATTGGAGGCGAGCCATGGCTCAGTGTCTCACGTTCCCAGGTGAAGCCCTGGTTTTGGACATGGCTACTGGCACGGCAGAGGTTGCAGTCGAGATATGCAAGTACCACCCACAAGCCAAGGTCGTGGGTGTGGATTTTTCTCCTGAGATGCTCAAAATGGGTCGCAAAAAAGTGAGATCCAGAAGGATGGATAGCCGTATTCACCTGAGCTTGGGGGATGGACGTCAGTTGCCGGTGAAAGACGGCTATTTTGATGCTGCGACTATTGCCTTCGGCATCCGAAACATAGAGGAACGCGAGCAGGTGCTAGCCGAATTCCATCGTGTATTAAAGCCAGGTGGTCAGTTGTTGGTTATGGAATTTGACATCCCCGACGACCTATTGCTGGGAACGATCTACCGGCTCTATTTTGATGTCATCATGCCGCCGCTGGGAAATTTGCTGTCGCGGACCAATTATGCTTATAGCTATCTGGCCGACTCGGTACACGGTTTCCCAACTGCAAATGATTTTCTAAAGGAGATTGGCAGAGCCGGGTTCACTTCTTTAGGGATTAAGAAACTCACCTATGGAATTGCTAAGATATTTCGGGGGATCAAAAGCGCATAGGGCAATGTACAGCTGGCAGCAAGCAGCACGCAGCGAGAATGCGGAGAGGCACACGGCTCAAGGCTCAGGGCGCAAGGTAAAAATTTTGTCTTCCATTACCTTGTGCCTTAGGCCTTATCTAAATTCGCAATCCGCAATCCGAAACCGGGAACCCGCCCGAAGGGTGGGAGTCCGAAGGACAAATTCGCAATGCTCTTCCATGCTCTATGCTTCTCTGCCACGGACAACGGACCACTGACACCACAAGGTGATAGATGAAAGTCAATTGGCCTGAAAGACTATGGGTTAATAGTCCGTTGCGCTATCTAATCCAGCAACGTGAAACCCAGTTCCTCAAAAGGTTGAGGGATCTGGAGCCTGGGACTCGCTGTCTGGAAATTGGCTGTGGTCACGGTGCGGGAGCCAGGATAATTCTAAGAACCTTTCAACCGGTGCGGTTAGATGGCTTAGACGTCGACCCGGCCATGATTCGTTTGGCCATAAAGAGACAGCCACATTGGACAGTTGATCGTCTTCTGTTTTTTGTTGGTGATGCACAGCAACTGCCCTATGCCGATGGTAGCATGGATGCTGTGTTCAATTTTGGGATTATTCACCATTTAGAAAACTGGGAGCAGGGAATAAGTGAGATCTGCCGGGTTCTAAAGAATGGTGGTGGGTTCTATTTTGAAGAGATCTACCCTCCACTTTATGCAAATGCCATTACGCGCAGGTTGCTCGACCATCCCACTGAGAACCGTTTCCACGGCCCAGAGTACCGAGCGGCCCTGCAGAAGGGGGGTCTCAGGCTGCTACCCGGGTACAAGGAAACAAGGTTTGCTATTCTAGGAGTAGCGGTTAAAGAATAAAAGGCGCAAGGCACCTTAGTAATTTCGGATTTCGAATTTCGAATTTCGAAATTTCAACCCTATGCCACTGGATTCTGACTTCTAAGAGGAATAAGAGATGAACCGTTTTCAACGCACATTGGGTAAAGTGTGCGACAACTGCCCTTTATGCAATTATGCGAGAAAAAATCCGGAAACCAGTTTTGGGAAGGTTATGTCCTGGCATGGCCAGTACTGCCCAGCCTGGAAAGCGCAGCAAGAAATTGCAGCGGAACGCGAAGAACAGAGACGGCGAGACGGCGAGACGGAGAA
>PPDG01000060.1 GCA_002899795.1 Desulfobacteraceae bacterium
CCCGCATCCCATGGCGGAACGGTCCTTGCCCCGCCAATCCTTGAACTCGCTGCGGATCACGATCACGTAGGCGTGATCCTCGTTGCTCAGATTCTGCGCGCGCATTACGTCCAGGTGCTTCTGGTAGTCTGCAAAGCCTTTCTGGCGCAATTCTTCCTTGGCTGCGTCCTGCTTAGGTTCAGCGGTTGCAAGAACCGCTGTCTCCGCCACAGCGGTGGCTTCTGCGATGGTTTCTTGTTCGATCTGCGAGGCTGTGGGGGCTGGAGCCTCTGGTACTGGGGCGGCTTCCTGAGGAACGGTCTTTGCACACCCAACCAGATACAAAACAATTAGCAGTGAAGCCCCGATGGCCATTGCCCCGCAAGAGGTAAGATACCTCAGCCGTCCCCTTTCCCGTTTTTCCTGTTTTTCGACTCCCATAATGCACCCGTATTAACGTTAGAGTTCACGAGACAAAATCCGAAAGACTTCCTTCCCTATTTTTTTTGTGAAGCCACTTTCCAGCCCAGAGGCAGTTTCTTGAAGCGGCCTCCGTATAGTATTGGATCACCCTTGTAACCAAGATCCTTGAAGTTGAGCCAATCGGTTTCATTAATCTGACTCCGGTCAGCTTTTCGGGTGAGATGTATCAATTTTTCGTCAATGCCAGAAAAAGCCAGTTCCCTGAAATCCACCCCGCGCTTGTCTTGATGGCAGCGCCCACAGGAAAGGCGGTTCCTTAGACTCTCATGGCACTGGACACAGGAAAGGGCAAACACCTTGGGTAGGACTTCATGATTAAGGCTGAGGTACATGGCGGTCTCTACCCACTTATACTCGCCGCTGTAGGCCAGTCCGGAAGCCTCGGCTCCGGAGGCAAAGGATCTCTGCCAATCCAGAGCCTGCCAAAAACCACCAACCCCCTCCAGATGCGGCACCAGGAGGTAGTTGTACTTGGCATCGGCGGCCTGAGTGCCGCCCATTATTTTAAAAGGGTAAATCTTTGACTCCCGATCCATGATGTCGCCTGCAGGTTCGTTTAGGTTGGTAACACCTTCGGAATTGATCGGGTCGCCTAAAAGGTGACGCTTTACCTTGCCGTTGTACCAGGCATAAACCGGCTTGATTTCACGACCCCAGGAGAAGTCACCTGCTTCCCAGGCGTAATCCGGCATGCCATCTTCGTCCCTTTTTACTTTGCGCTCTTTGTCTCCTGCCGTGGACCAATCCCAATAGGTTTTCACCGGGGTGTACTTGGCGTATACGGGTTGGTGACAGGTCACACAGGCTATGTGGTCGGAGTGTTTGTTTAGATGATGGGTCAATAGGGATTTTTCCTGGTGTGGCGCATCTGTGTGACAGTGGTTACAGGATCGGCTGCCTTCAGCCACAGGCAGGGCGATACTACGGCCGCTGATCTTATGGTTTCTTGTCTTGTGGCAATCATGGCACTGAAAACCCAGTCCCCCCATGTGGACATCGCAACTGCTGCCGTGAAAATCGAGAAGGGCATTGAGTTTGCCGTGCCTGACAAAGTCCTGGTCACCACCTGAGAAATGACAGTTGCCGCAGGTTTTTCGACTGGGCTTGCCTACTTTTTTTGCAACCAGAAGCAAATCCACTGAAGGGTCTGGCATACCTGCAGCTTTGAGGTCTTTTCTATACGTTCCGGTGGTATCATGGCATACGAGGCAGTCGATCCTGGTTTTGTCGGTAAAGTCAAAGCTTGCGTCTTTCCAGCCATAACCAGCATGACAACCCGTGCAACGGGGCCAGTTGCTGAAAACGCTCACGCAGAAATTGTTGATGGTTACGGTGGCCTTGCCCATATCTACCCGCTTGTCTTGACCCAGAGTGAATGGAGAAGGACCTTTCCACAGCCAGTGAGTGGAGCTGAGCATCTCCTCGCCTTGGGCAGGGTGGCAACGGAGGCATTCCTTCGTTACTTCCAGTGCATCGGGTTTTCGGGAAAGCTCCACAAGTTCGGTATGGTCCCTGACTCTCTTTTCGTGGCAACCGCTCGAGCACCGGATGGGGCCCCTATGGAGCTTCTTGTGGCAGCCCGTACACTGGCGGTGGATAGCACCTTTGAGCCCTATACGGTCCGGTGCTATGGGGTTGAAGGAATTCTGATGACAGGCCGAACAGCGCATGGTCTCCGAGGCATCGGGCACGTTTGGCCGATAATGATGACATCCACTACAATCATTTGAAATGCTTGCATGCTTTTTGTGCATGAACCGAACCGGCCCGTAAAAATCATCTTCCTCGTTGACCAGGGGACAATTCATCACAAAGAAGTTGTACTCAGCAGGAATATCTTTGGGCCTCAGCCTGTAGGCAAGGCGCGCACGTCTTTCTGAAGCTGTTTCCTTGAATACATCCTTGACCAGAGGTATTGTCTCCTTGCCTCGTTGTCTGGCCGAGGCCACCCGATCGTGCCATGCCCTGTGAGCCGGCGGATTGGTCTTGACCACCGCAGGTTTTGACTCTCCGGCCCTATCTCTTTCAAAAATACTGTCAATCAAACCTACCAAAACCTCTCTAAATCCGGTTTTGTCAGCCCTATCAGGTTCAGCTTCAGCCCAGGCAATTGCCAGGACCGTTCCCAGCGACAGGACAATCAAGCTCATCAGCACGATTGTCAGTTTACCTTTGCTCGAGCGCTTCATGATGACTCCTTTTCGATGCTGGCAAGACTGGGAGCGCTTAGCACAGGAAGATAGGTAACAGCCAGCCGGTAGAAAAAGGTGATACTACAGAGCAAGGAGGCTGTTATCGCTATCTCGCTGATGGAGGGGAAGTAGGATTTGACCGCATAAGGGGGATTGAATCCGATAAGAAAAACATTACAGCGATTCAGGGCAATTCCCAGTACGACAGTGGTGCAGGCCACAAACAGCGTATGCCTTTTTGCGCGCAGTCGCGGGCTCATCAGCATAAACCAGGGAACGATCATTGCCAACATCTCCACAATAAAGGAGCGGCTTTCAATGGAGCCATCAAATAAATAGACGTACGTTTCCCGGAAAATCATGTCGCCGATTTTCAGAGTTATGTAGATTCCCAGTAGGTATTTAGTGACGCCGGTAAGGGGGGCCAAAACCTCCATTTCATCTACCCGTTTAAATGAGGCGGTGGCCACTGTGGTTTCAAAAACAACCATGGGATAACCTGCAGCAATAGCCGAAGTAAGAAAGAGCAGGGGTAAAATGGGAGTGTACCAGAGGGGATGCAGCTTGGTCGGGGCGATGAGCATGAGCGATCCCAGCCCCGATTGGTGCATACAGGAGAGGACCACCCCGGCAATGATGAAGACCCACATGGTCTTGCCGAGTATGGAGTCGGCCAATGCTAAAAGACGTTCAATCCGATCATTGAGAATGGAGAATGGTCCAGGGAGGTTCACCCTTCCTCGAAAACGCTCTACCGCAATAGTAATGAATTCGATATAGAGAACGTGCAAATAGACCACCACGCACATGGCCACTTCAAAAAGAACCGAGTTTCCCTGCCAGAACAGGAGGGGTTTCGGCATGGCCCAAGAACGTCCGACATCAATGGCAAGACCTATGGCCACAAAGGTGTAGCCCAAGGTGGCGGTCAACAAAGCCGGTCGAGTTACTGCCTCATACTGGTGTCTGCCAAACACGTGAGCAATAGCTGCGGTGGTAAATCCACCAGCGGCGAGAGCCACACCCGTGGCAACATCAATACCAATCCACAATCCCCAGGGATGCTGATTGTCCAGGTTGGTTACGACCGCTAAGCCCCCGATGTAGCGGGCAATGATAAAACAAACTCCAATCAGCATGACAGCAAACAGGACCAGGACACCCGGGGTCCAGAACCTAATTTCAAGCGGGGCAGGTTTGGGGTGAGCATGAGAACTCATATGTGATCCTCCTGTGCCTGAAATCCCGGAGCATGGTTGATCTGTTCGGGATTAATTTTCCACATGGCCCCTGTGAGAATTGCAAACAAGGTAATGGGCGCCCACATATAGGCAAAAATCGAGTGTTGGATGGTTTCAGTAAGATGGGGCATGGGATAATGGGGCAAACTCAGAAAGCCCAGCTTTTCAAATGGATCCTTTGAAATGTACATCCAGGATGTGCCGCCCACCTCAGACTCGCCGTAAATTTTGTTCAGATAACGCACAGGGTTAGCTGTTATCTTCCGGCGGGTACCTTCAAGTAGTATCTGGCGGTTGCCAAAGGTGATGGCCTCCATGGGGCAAGCAGCAGCACAGCCCGGTTTTCCTCCCATGCTGATGCGCTCGTAACAAAAGGTACACTTTCGCACCCTGGGTGTGAGAGGATCAAAATACTCATAGGCAGGGATCTGGAAGGGGCAGGCCACCAGGCAGTACCGACAACCAACACATTTGGATTTGTCATAGTGGACCGCGCCGTTGTCTTTCTTGCTCAATGCGCCTGTAATACAGGCCGAAGCACAGGCCGGATCCTGACAGTGCATGCACTGGACTTTGACATAGGTGGGAACCAATTGGTTTTGCTCATCAAGCCGGCCGGAATAGTAGCTGTTTATTACCGTAAAAGCGCCGGTGCTTGGCCTGCGCTTTTGGTCGAGAACGGTCCGATCGTCCAGCCGTTCCTTGGGTGGCGGCAGGTGGTTCACTCGATTGCAGGCCTGTTCGCAGGTTCGACAGCCAACGCAGGCTGTTAGATCCACTACGCAGCCATAGGGATTCGGAGGGGCTTTGGGCTGGCGTGCAGCAAATACTTTTTTGCAATTGCCTGCCGCAGCAGAGCTTATCATGCCTCCTGCAACACCTAAAAAATGGCGCCTGCTAATGTTCATATTCAATCCTTCAGATCCATAGTTTTCATGAGAGGGTGGCTGTATCCATATCGGAATGTCGTTTGTGTGCTAAATAGTTCAAGTAAGCTTTATTCGATATGTAAAAATTCTCACTTTTTGGCTAAACCAGATTGTAGAAGACCCACATGGAGATAGCTGGGTTTCCAGCCTCTCCAGCCGCGGTGACAGTCGAAGCACCGCGCCGTGGGTTTGGCGACATGCTCCGCATGCATCAGCTTTTTGTTGTCTTTTTCTTTAAGCGCTTTTTCCTGGAGGTGACATTGTTGACAATTCTCTCTTGTTCCGCCGGCTCCCATTATCAAAGCGATGTTCAGAGTTCTATTTTCGAAGTATGCTCGGTATGAAGCGCCTCCGACCGCCTTTATCAGATCAAGGTGACACCCGGCGCACGAGACCTTTTCTCTTTTAAGCATGGCATGGGTAATCCGCTTTCCCCCGGATTCCTGGATGGGCTTTGTAGGAAGCGTGTGGCATAACTCACATTTGCCTCGGCCCTGGTTGTATTCGGCGTTCTTGAAATGACAAAGGGTGCAGGATGCCTTGCTCACTTCAAAGTGTTTGTTCTCGGTCAAATGTTGGTGGCAGGAAGTACAACCCATTTTCATGCCCTCTATCTGTTTGTTCTCGTCAAAATGGGGTTCATGAACAAACTTTATTTTTTTATCGCCGAGCTCAATTCTTTTGGTCATGAACTTGTCCTCAGGCTTGCCGTGGCAGTCAAGTGTCAGGCAACTGGCATCAACGATAGTCGACCTTGTTTGGATGGATTCACCACCAATTGGAAGATAGCTGAAACGGTCTTGCACCCCGGCTGAGATATTTTTGGGGATATGTGTGGTCTTTGCAGTGCTATTCATTCGACGACCGTGCTCCACCCTTTCACTGTTTTGAGGCGGGTAGTGGCAATCGATACAACTCGCTTTAATGTGTGGGCTCATTTTCCAGGTTTGGTACCCCTTATTAAAGATGGCTGGATAGGTCAGCAGATGGCAACTGCCGCAGTAAAACTGAGGTTGAGAGATTTCAGGCTGTGGCAGCTCTATGAGGATCTCCCCCTTTTGTTCGGCCCTCGAAGCCGAGACGGCCAAGATCAGGATAGCCACCACGGCCAGGACGAAAAGCTGATGGATTTTTTTATCACTGCGCATGGTCAGGTACCTCTTCCTTCGAGGGGTGAAACGTTTCCCCTACGGTGTATGTCAATATGAAGGACCACAAAAACAGCACCCATATACAGCGAAACTTGTTGCCTTTTGTGTCCAGCAAAGACTCCCTTGTTAAAGTCCAAGCCAGCCCGACTAAGACTTTAAGCCTTCATACTTCTAAGGAGCTCTTGACCCAAAAAAACAGCTCTTCCTCGTCAACAGGTGTGCCGAGGCAGGCGTAGATGTGACTGCCTATGGCCTCCTGCAATTCAGGATGAAACGACCGACTAGAAAAACCTATGATGCGAAGTGAGGGATTTTTTCTCTTGAGTTTCCTGATGTATCTGTTATCTACAGGCAAGCTATCCAGCTCCAGAATCGCCAAGCGACAATCGCATCCCGTTATCCTGCCAGCCAAGTGCTCAAGTGAATCCAACAGCCTGATTCGATAATCCTCTCCTTCCAAGGCAGCACAAAGCTCGAGACAATGCTGTTCATTGGCACTTACAACTAAAATCGGATCTTGCATCCGCATCTCCTAGGGAACAACACTCTATCCCGCCCACCTTACTGTCACACTTATTGCGCAAATCCTGTGCCAGCAACAAGGATTTGAGGGTTAAAATCGGGGCGGCATTGAGAAGGGTCGAAAAAGATCTGCAGCTAACTCATTGAAAGTATGAGATGAAGCTGCTCAGATGAAGAAAGGCTGTAATGCTGAAAAAAGCAAAACAGCCGCGTAGTTGAGGGAGGAATTGGTCCAGATAATCGAGGTCGTTTGCACAGATAGTTTACAGCATTTTCTTGCAATTAGATTTGTCATGAAATTCCAATGGCTTAGCCCTGTAAGGAATCCTTACATCTGCATTTTACTTATCATTTTAAAGAGTTAGATGGTAGGAGACTGAAAAACAAAGTGGGAACTAGAGGGGTTGTCTAGTCTAGTGCTCATTCGAAAACGGCTGTTTTCGGATGTCATTCTGAGGAGCAAAGCGACGAAGAATCTCATAGTCAAAGGCGTCGGGAGAGATTTTTCGCGGAGTTTATCCTGAGCTAATCGAAGGGCTCAGAATGACAATGCGGTATTTCCGGATGGGCACTTTCTGGAGTTTCCAATTCATAAATGAGGAATTTGCCGCAAGGTCAAAGAAACCAAGGGATTGCGCGGAGGCGTACTGTATAGTACGTCGCACAAGAAATCTCGCTGGTTGACACAGAGATTGCGGCAAGGGCCCATTTATGGATGGAAACTAGTGAGTGGTAGGCTTGCTAATCTGGTACCTCTTGAGCTTGTCATAAAGGGCGGTGCGGCTGATCCCTAAATGTTGGGCCGCCTCTTTCTTGACCCAGCCGCACTGCTCCAAGGTTTCCACCAGCAGATTCCTTTCCTGTTCCTCAATGGTAGGCAGTCTGTCGGTCAGAGTGTGACCCGTTTGGGTCTGGACTATGGCGGGCAGGTCCGAGGCCTCGATTCGGCCGCCCTTGGCCAGCACGGTTGCGTGCTCGATACTGTTTTCCAACTCCCGGACATTGCCAGGCCAGTTGTAATCCAGGAGCAATCGCATGGCCTCGGAGGTAAACCCTTGAATTTTCTTATCCTGTTCCTTGGCGAAACGGCTTAGGAAATAGCGGGCCAGCAGGGGGACGTCATTGGGCCGTTCCTTTAGTGGTGGCAAGTTGATGGGAATGACGTTGAGACGGTAGTAGAGATCCTCGCGGAAATGACCATCTTTCACCTCCTGGAGGAGGTCCTTGTTGGTAGCTGCAACTATGCGCACGTCCACAGCCAAAGTCTTTTCGCCTCCCAAGCGCTCAAATCTATGGGATTGAATGACGCGAAGAAGCTTGATCTGCGCCGATGGAGCTATTTCGCCAATTTCATCCAAAAATACGGTGCCGCCATGGGCCTGCTCGAAGCGCCCGATCTTTTGACGGATGGCTCCGGTGAAGGCGCCTTTCTCGTGGCCGAAGAGTTCGCTTTCCAGAAGGGTGGCTGGATAGGCGGAGCAATTGATGACAACAAAAGGCTTGTTATGGCGAGGACTTCGTCGGTGAATGGCCCGGGCCACCAACTCTTTGCCGGTGCCGCTATCGCCCTAAATGAGAACGGTGGCGTCGGTGGGAGCGATATCCTCAATCAGCTTGTAGATCACCTGCATTTTGAAGTCTTTGCCAATGAGGCCGCTAAATTCTGCCGTACTCTCCACCCGTTTCTCAAGATCGCGTATTTCTTCTTCATACGATACAGCCTTTGTTATTGTTTCAGAGGCATAATCCAGGACCAACGACACCATCTCGAGTGCCTTTTCGTCACAGAGGCAGTCCGATTGACAGGCTATGACAAAAGCGCCCTCGAGCTGATTTCTGGGCAGTAAAGGAATGACGGTCTGCCGTCCGGTTGGAAAGTAATCGGGAACAAGCGGGGGGTTGAACTTGTTTTTGGGTGCGACAGTCATGCCATCCATACCTTCCAGGATAGTCTGAGCTGCTGAAATCAGTTCCGGGTCTTCAATGGTAGAAATTCCCGCCTCCATCAAAGTGAAGACCAGATTGCGTTCGCTATTAAAAATATGAAGCAGCGTGTACTGGCTACCCACGATGTTTTGCACTGCCTTCATCAGTAAAGCAGCTACTCCATTGAGCGTCCTCTGGGAGCCGATCTGTTTGAGGATGCTGCAAAATGTTTCCATCTCACTGTGTGCCCGCTCGAGATCCATCTCGGTCTGCTTACGCTCAGTGACATCTGCGGCAATCTGCAACACAACTTTACGGCCGTCCACCCAGCGGATTGCCCGATCCCGAACTTCGTACCATTTGCCGGTGACCTTCTTTTGAACTTCTCGGACATTCACTCCGGCCGGCTCACCATCAGGGGTGAGCAGTCTCTCTTTTGTACAGAAATCACAAGGACCGGATTGACCATCCTGCAAAACCTGCCAGCAGGTCCTGCCCACCACCTCGCCATAGAGATCTCTAACATACTTGTTGCCATAGAGGATTTCGTATGTTTCCACATCCGCCACGTAAACAGCGGCATCCAGGCTGTCCATAACGGTGAGAAGTCTTCGATGAGATTCTTGAAACTCCCTGGTCTTAATCTCGACGTTCCCTTCCAGAGTCTTATTATAGCGAAAAGACATTGCCAAGGCATAGGAACAGCCAAGAAGGATAGATATGCTAACAAGTGCTACCAGTAAAAGGTGTTTAACATAAGCTGAGCGGATTAATCTGCTTGCATCTTTCTTGGGTGCCCATAGCCCCAGTGCCCACAGCTGTGCCCCCAGGCGTGCCGGCATATAAGCCATAAGCTTTTCTTCTTTGTCTTGCGAATACTTACCGGTAGAATAATCGAACCGGTAGTAGGAATATTGCGCTGTGCCAGTATCTCCGGCTGTCATCCTTTCCAATATCTGTTGAAATGACGGAAACCCCTCGACCTCTTGCAAAAAGTTTTTTCTGAAGAGCGAGCTGTCAGGCTCCCAGAGTACTTTAGATTCGTTGTCGATGAGAAAAGCGTGTCCTCCCTCGGTAGACTTGACAGGGGCAACCAACTTGTCAATCAAGTAATCTAAGTCCAGGCTGCAGAATGTTACTCCTGCAAATCGGCCAAAAGAAGATGGGTGGCCCTTGTCTGCCTGAGCCGCAAACATAGGGACGGCCACTACCATCCCTGCTTGGCCCGTCTCAACCGGCCTGGAGTCGATGAACTGGATCATGTAGTTTTCGGCGGAGGTCATCTCCTTTGCTTCCAGATAATAGCTCCGCTGTGATAAATCACCACCCTCCAAGTGAGGAGCCCTTGCACTGAATTTCAAAACGCCATGTGCATCCAACACTCCTATGTCCTTGACTCCCAACCGCTCAAGTTCATGGATTTCGAGTGCCAATACATGTCTGGTTGTGATGTCATCAAAGCCAACAACCCCGTCCATTCTCGCCATGGCGTGCATGGCCTCTGACAGGGTTCTGAAGTAGAGCTCGATCCCGCCAACTGCTCCTCTGGCCATCACGAGTTGCCGCCGGTTGAACTCGTTGAAAGTCGCCTGCTCTGTGGCTTTAAAAGATTGATGCCCAACTAGTAGGATCACAGCTACCAGTAGAAGGCCACTAATGGCGATGAGCCATGGCCTCTCATTAAGTACCGTTATAACTTTATTTATGTTCATGGTTTTTCGATATCAAATGACAAGTTGATGGCGCAAAACGCCGATGGCGCCAGGGAACTGCTTAAATCAGCCAGAATCTGGCGGTGATTGATGAATGTTCCAAACGAATGGAGTTAACCAATCAATTTGATAATTACAGAAAAGTTATTTTACTTATCCAGTAAGACATATATCAATATATGTGCCAGAAAACTGTGTGGCTTGATACACTTTTAAAAACAACAGGTTAGATGTTTTCAGGTCTTTCTCCACCTTGGGGATATTTGGTGAAATGACCAAGTATGATCGGTGATTTCACCCGGCGCGTAGATGTACTGCAACCTATAGGCCCTAATCAAAGGGCGACTGGTACTCCATTTGACCCCTTTTGGGGGTTCATTTTGCCAGTCTTGCCAGCCGGATGTGAGAGATTTGCGATATTCTTGCCAATAACGAGCTTGACAAGAATTATAGGTATGAGGATCGTATCTAGAAGCCCCAAAGAAGGGTGCCCTTTTCCAGGCGAAGAAAGTGTTGACAACATCCAGAAGTCCAATAAATACGGAACAATACGTATAAAAAGAACGACTCTTCGACACACATGCCTCAAGGGGTGCACCTCACATATCATCCGCCGCGTCACTCCCCAGACCTACTTCCGGGTGCCGCGCTGATAGA
>PPDG01000445.1 GCA_002899795.1 Desulfobacteraceae bacterium
GGCGTCCTCGGGCCTCGAACCCTGCGACGTACTGTTCAAGTACGCCTCGGATTCAAGCCCCTGCGGTTGCCCGGTGGTACGTCCATCTTCACAGTCTCGCAACACCAATTCATGAATTATCCGGGCTAAGAGAGATTTGATGCGCTTCTGGCCAGGAGTGATGATTTTGAGAAGAGTATTTTTGATAGTATTTACACTTTTGATTTTTGCTCTAGCAGTGAAAGCAATGGCAGATACCTTAGAACTAATTGGAGCGGAACAGCCAGTGGCCCAGGGAGAAGTTGTACAAATCGTACTAAAAGGGGCGACGGACGGCTCAGAAGTGATGGGCTTTTGGCAGGGGAAAACCCTTGAGTTCTTCAGGATCGATGAGGACAATTATGGCTCTCTGGTGGGTATTGATCTGAAACTGGCTCCTGGGACGTACCCTTTGAAAGTGGAGGTTAGCTCTCCAGGGAACAGTCCTCTGCTGACCAGACGGACAACCGTGAAGGTGGTGGATAAGGACTATGGGGTACAGCGTCTGACCCTGCCGAAAAAGATGGTTACCTTGGATCCTGCCACGCTTGAGCGGGTAAAAAAAGAAGGCGCGAAATTCAGCAGACTATGGTACAAACAAAACCCCAGACGTTACTGGAGGGGCAATTTTGTCCGCCCGGTTCCAGGCAAGCTCAACACACCATTCGGGCTCAGGCGGATTCTGAATGGTGAGCCGAGAAGTTCGCACTCTGGAGTGGATCTGCGTGCAGCTGAGGGCGAGCCAATAAGAGCGGTCAATCATGGCAAGGTCGTTCTGGTGGGGGACTTCTATTTTCACGGCAAGGCCGTGGTTCTTGATCACGGTTGGGGATTATACTCCATGTATTTTCATCTATCCCAATTGAATGTTTCCAAGGGAGATTTTGTCGGAAAAAACGCAGTCATTGGGCTTGCTGGCTCCACGGGGCGAGCCACCGGGCCACACCTGCACTGGGGTGTACGGCTTGGAGGCGCCCGGGTGGATCCCTTCGCCCTCTTGAGAGTGACTAGCGGATGAGGGAAGGAAGTGGCTAGAAAGAAAGAAAAATTTGAGGAGGCCTTGCAGAAACTGGAGGCCATCGTCGCTCAGATGGAAGAAGGAGACCTCCCCCTGGAAGAGACGCTGAAAGCATTTGAGGAGGGGGTCAGGCTCGTCAGATTCTGTGCCAGTAAACTAGACGAGGCTGAGCGTAAAGTGGAGAAGCTGATGCGGGATCAAGCCGGCAAACTGCAGACCACTTCATTCAGTGAGGAGGAAGATGACTCCTGACTTCGACCTCAAGCAGTATCTGGAGGCTCGCCGCCTCATGGTGGAAGAGGCTCTGGAGGTTGCCTTGCCACAGCAAGATGGGCCGGAAACCAGAGTTGTTGAAGCCATGCGCTACAGCCTTTTTGCTGGAGGCAAGAGACTGCGCCCAATCCTTTGCCTGGCTGCGTCCGAAGCGGTGGGTGGCGACCTTAAAACTGCCATGCCAGCTGGTTGTGCTCTGGAAATGATTCATACATATTCTCTCATCCATGACGATCTCCCTGCCATGGATGACGACGACTTGCGGCGTGGAAAGCCAACCAACCATAAGGTTTTTGGAGAAGCCATCGCCATTCTCGCGGGTGATGGTTTACTCACCGAAGCCTTTGTGCTACTTAGCGACTACAATTCTTTGTTGCCTGAAAGAGCGGTGCAGGTTATAGGGGTCATTGCCGAGGCGGCAAGCTACCGTGGTATGGTGGGTGGCCAAGTGGTTGATATACTCTCACAAAATAAGCGAGCCGATCTGGAAACTGTACAGCAAATGCACAGTCGTAAAACTGCGGCGCTTATTGCCGCGGCGACGGAGTCGGGAGCGCTGACAGGAAAAGGCTCCGAAGCCCAGGTTGCTGCTCTGGCCCGATATGGTAGGGCCATTGGCCTTGCTTTTCAGATAGCAGACGATATTCTTGATATCGAGGGGGATACCGAGCTTCTCGGCAAGACCACAGGTGCAGACGAGGCCAGGGGTAAGGTGACCTATCCTGCGGCTGTTGGCCTGGAACGCTCGCGGCAAACAGCTAACGAAATGGTAAATGATGCCTTGGCAGCGTTAGAGGGGTTCGATGATAGAGCTAACCCCTTGCGTTCGCTGGCAAATTATATAATAACGAGGAAGAAGTAGCATCGCGCAGTAAGCAGGGAAATCTCTGCTCTCGGACTTAAAAAGTAACGTAGTTATCGATCCAACGATTTCAACATATAAGGTTTAGAGACGCTTTGCGCTCTGCGTTTTTAGAAAGGAGTGCCAGGTTGAGTATGGAAACCACTAAAGAAAGTTCCCAGTCAGAGCAGGAGCGACAGCCTCTTTTGCCTGGCATAGACGGCCCGCAGGATCTAAAGTCCTTGTCCATCGAAGAACTTTACCAGTTGGCTGAAGAGATCCGAGAGGAAATTATCTGTACTGTTGCCAGTAACGGCGGTCATCTGGCCCCTAACCTGGGAGCGGTAGAACTGACCCTGGCCCTGCACTACGTATTTGATGCCCCACAGGATCTGATCGTTTGGGATGTCGGCCATCAGGCGTATGCTCACAAACTGATAACGGGTAGAAGGGGCCGGTTTCACACGATCAGAACGCATGGGGGCATCAGTGGCTTCCCCAAACGGAGCGAGAGCCCATACGATGCCTTTGGTGTTGGGCACGCCAGCACCTCCATCTCCGCGGCCCTGGGTCTTGCCACCGGTAAATTCATGAAGGGCGATACCAACAGGGTAATAGCCGTCATTGGTGACGGCTCCATGACCGGAGGGATGGCCTTCGAGGGACTCAACCAGGCCGGGCATCTGGAGCGCGACCTCATAGTTGTGCTCAACGACAACGAGATGTCCATCGCTCCCAACGTGGGCGCGCTGTCATCTTTTTTGAGCCGCAAGATGACCACCAAGTTGGCCGTCCGCATCAAGAGGGATGTGGCTAATGTTCTCACCAGTATTCCCGGGATAGGTGATGACATCCTGCAATTGGCGAGACGAGGTGAAGACTCGCTCAAGAGTTTCTTTACCCCCGGCATGCTCTTTGAAGCCTTGAAATTCGAGTACATTGGTCCCATCAAGGGACATCGGCTGGACCGTCTCATCGAAGCGTTCACCAATGCCAAGAACGTTAAGGGGCCGGCGTTGGTACACGCCCTAACCATCAAGGGCAAGGGCTACAAGCCGGCAGAATGTGATCCCTCCAAGTTTCATGGCCTGGGCAGATTCGAGGTGAGTACCGGCGAGCCCGTAACCAAGCCGGAGGCGCCTTCATACACTAAAATCTTTGGACAGACCATGGTGAAGCTGGCTGAGGAAGACGACAAGATAGTAGCCATCACAGCTGCTATGCCCGAGGGCACCGGTTTGAGCCAATTCGCCGCTTTGTATCCGGAGCGCTTTTTTGACGTGGGAATCTGTGAACAGCATGCAGTGACCTTTTCGGCCGGCCTGGCATTGGAGGGCTTCAAACCGGTGGCGGCCATCTACAGCACCTTCTTGCAGCGGGCCTACGACCAGGTGGTTCATGATGTATGTCTGCAGAACCTACCAGTTACCTTTGTCATGGATAGGGGTGGACTGGTGGGCGAAGACGGCCCAACGCATCATGGTGTTTTTGATCTTTCTTACCTGCGCCACGTTCCAAACCTGGTGCTAATGGCCCCGGCCGATGAAAATGAATTGCAGCGGATGCTGAAAACCGCCTTGGAGCATGATGGCCCCATAGCCTTGCGCTACCCCCGGGGCACGGCGTCAGGGGTGTCCATGGACAGCGAGATCCGGACGCTTCCAATCGGCAAAGGTGAGTTGTTGTGTGAAGGCAAAGATCTTGCCATTCTCGCCATAGGTAATAGGGTGTTGCCAGCGCTTGAGGCGGCCAAGGAACTGGAAAAAGAAGGTATCAAGGCAGCTGTTGTCAATTGCCGTTTCGTAAAGCCGCTGGACCGAGACCTGATTATTCAGTTGGCCAACCAGACCAATCGATTGCTTACAGTTGAAGAAAATGCCTTGCAAGGTGGGTTTGGCACTGCCGTGCTTGAATTGCTAGCTGAAGAGGGCCACACCGGAGTTCGGATTGTTCGCTTAGGTATCAGTGATCAATTCGTGGAGCACGGCTCTCAACAAGTGCAACGCTCCGCCTGCGGCATTGATACTCCGGGAATTGTAGAGGCCGCCCGTGCCATGGTTGCAGGCGATGGCGTCAAACAAGCCGCGTCTCAATGATAGCTTGCAGCCGTCAGCATGCAGCGGTCGTCCAGTAAAGAGTTGCCATTCAGGGACTGCTTTGACAAAGGCGGTGTATGTGCCTTAGGGTTTATACTGCAGGCTGAAAGCCGATGGCTGAGCGCTTACGCCTTGATTTACTGCTGGTAGAGAGAGGATTGGCTGAAAGCCGCCAACGTGCCGCCGCCTTGATTCTCGCCGGCAAAGTGCGGGTCGAGGGGCGCAAGGCTCTGAAAGCAGGCCAGCGAGTAACCCCGGACGTTGAAGTGGAGGTGCTCGATCCGGGCGAGGGTTATGTTAGCCGCGGTGGCTTCAAGTTGGCCTCCGCTCTGGATACTTTTTCATTGCAGGTGGTTGGGCTAGTAGCCATGGACGTGGGCGCCTCCACGGGTGGTTTCACCGATTGTCTTCTTCGGAGAGGGGCACACAAGGTTTACGCCATTGATGTGGGCTACGGCCAACTGGCGTGGCAGCTTCGCCAAGATTCTCGGGTAGTGGTATTGGAACGGTGTAATGTTCGTTACCTGACCCGTGAACAAGTTCCAGAGTTTGTGGATCTGGCAGTTATCGACGCCTCCTTCATCTCCCTCAAGAAAATTATTCCCAAGGTCCTCGAGTTTTTCAAAAGTGGTGGTCAGTTACTGGCACTAATTAAACCCCAGTTTGAGGTCGGGCGAAACCAGGTGGGCAAGGGAGGAGTTGTGCGTGATCCCATGCTGCATCGGCAGGTGGTGGGAGAATTGGAAGATTTCTGTCGCAGTCAGGGGCTGGAGGTTGAGGGGGTCTCGGAGTCAAGCCTGCTAGGGCCCAAAGGAAACCGTGAGTTCTTCATCTACGCTGTGAGATCCCAATAATGAAGATCCATCTTGTATTTGTTGGTAGAACCCGCGAACTCTATTTGCGAGAGGGCATAGAGGACTTCCTAGGGCGATTGCGCCGATATGTGCAGGTGGAGGTAAAAACCGTCCGTTCCGAGCGCTTGACTCGAGAAAGCCAGGCAACCAAGGTGGTGGCCGCTGAAAGCGAGAAGGTGGCAGCAGCAGTCCCCAGGGACGCTCACTTTGTAGTTCTGGATCGCCAGGGAAAACAGCTGAGCTCGGAAGGGTTGGCTCACTGGTGGCAAAAATTGGAGCAGGCAGGCTGCCGGAAACTATGCTTTGCTGTGGGAGGGGTTCTGGGATTTTCCAACGACCTGCGGAGTCAGGCCCAAACCCTGCTCGCCCTTTCCAAAATGACCTACACCCACGAAATGAGCAGGCTGATTTTACTGGAACAGCTCTATAGGGCCTGCACGATCATGCGAGGGGAAAAGTACCACAAATAGCCTGTTTATACGGACTCCACCGCTTTTACTTCAGGTACCAATTGCTTGACGATGCGCTCTACACCCTGCTTAAGGGTCATTTGTGACATGGGGCAGCCGCTGCAGGCACCGGTCAGCCGTACTTTCACCACGCCGTTTTCTTCCACATCCACGAGCTCGATGTCGCCGCCGTCGCGTTGAAGAGCAGGCCGGATTTTGTCCAGAGCTTGTTCAATTTGTTCCTTCATCCTATCCTCCTGTAGGGGCAGAACCTGTCAGAATCTAAGCAATGACAAAACCGCTCGGCTACACCCCTCCATATCGTCCAAAGGTCTCTCCAGCATGATACTGACCGTCTGCCGCGCTAGAGTATGCAAACGCAACAGGGAATATAACCACTAGTGGTAAAGAATGCAACCGCTTTCGATTTTGGATTTGGGAATGCGGAATGCGGAATAAGGAATTGAGGAATTGAAAAATTTAGGGATTTGAGATATTGGATGTTCGATAATGATTTACCATTTGCTCCTGACACCTGAAACCTAATTCCTGACTACTGCCTACTGCCTACTGACTACAAGATTCTTTGCTTGCTGATTACGGCACGCACTTTGCTTCCTTGACGATATAACATCCTAGCCCGGATATTTTATGAATTGCTGTCGCGAGATCACGAAGATGGGCGTGCCACCGGGCAACCGCAGGGTGTTGGTTCCGAGGCGTACTTGAACGGTACGTCACAGGAGCCGACACCCGAGGACGCCAGGAAGGACGGCCATATCCGTGGTCGCAGCAAGTCGTTCATGAAATATCCGGGCCAGATAGACTGCGAGGGCTAGTATGAAAGAAGCGATCATCCGAAAGATCAAGGAATATCAGGCCGTAGTAGGGATTGTGGGGCTCGGATATGTGGGTCTTCCCCTGATGTTACGTTTTACAGAGGTGGGGTTTCCTGTGCTGGGCTTTGACATCGATGAAGTTAAAGTGGCCAAGCTCAACAATGGAGAGAGCTATATCGGCCATATCCCATCGGCAGCCATTGCTGAGAAGCGGCAGCAGGAGGTGCAGCTAGGAAGAGGAAAGACCGTGCCTCTTTTTGATGCCACCAGTGACTACAGTCGGGCTTCTGAAACAGATGTGCTCATTCTCTGTGTGCCAACCCCTCTCAACAGACATCGTGAACCGGATCTATCTTATGTGCGCCATACCATTGAGTCATTGCAACCGCACCTGCGGCGGGGACAGATGATCAGCCTGGAGAGCACCACCTATCCGGGCACCACCGAGGAGGAACTTCGGTCCAGAATTGAGAAGTCCGGTTTTATAATCGGCAAGGACGTTTTCTTGGTCTATTCACCGGAGCGGGAGGATCCGGGCAATCCCATTTACAATACCGAGAATATCCCTAAGGTTTGCGGCGGCTCAACCAAAGAGTGTTTGGAGGTGGGCCAAGTCCTTTACAGTATGGTGGTGGGGCAGGTTGTGCCGTTGTCTTCTACCCGGGCAGCTGAGTTAACCAAACTATTGGAAAACATCTACCGGGCGGTGAACATCGGGCTGGTAAACGAGCTCAAGATAGTGGCGGATCGGATGGGAATAGACATTCGGGAGGTTATTGATGCTGCTGCCACCAAGCCTTTCGGATTCACGCCATTCTATCCAGGTCCGGGCTTAGGCGGACACTGCATTCCCATTGACCCCTTTTACCTGACCTGGAAGGCTCGAGAATACGGGATTAACACGCGCTTCATAGAACTTGCCGGAGAGGTGAATACGGCCATGCCCCAATGGGTGGTGGGGAAGGTGATAGATGCCTTGAATGAAAAGGGTCAGTCGCTCAAGGGGGCAAAGATACTGGTGCTGGGCCTGGCCTACAAGAAAAATGTTGACGATCCTCGGGAGTCGCCGGCCATGGAGATTATGGAAATCCTTAGGAGCAAGGGAGCGGACCTATGTTACAGTGATCCTCACGTTCCGGTATTTCCCCCCCATGCGTCGGCACCAATTTGAATTGCAGTCTGTGGAGCTGACCCCGGAAGCGCTTCAACACCTTGATTGTGTGCTGTTGATTACCGATCACGACGATTTTCCCTATGATCTCATTGCCGCCCACGCATCGCTCATAGTGGACACCCGCGGTGTCTACCGTGACGATGAACCCAATGTGGTCAAGGCGTGAACTGTTAATTCTTTCGCGTTGATTTGCTGCACAAGTCTCTTAAATCCCCATAGGCTTTCCTGCCAAAGACCATGTCGGCTTGAAGCAGTTGGTTCGCGGGGACTTCCCCAGTGTCGAGGGGCTTTCTTTTTTCTCTTGGCTTATGGTATGGTTACTAATTAGATAGCCAAGCAGTTTCGGCCCATACCGAGGACGATATCGTCTGGGTGTTGGCAAACGAGAAGTGGGAGGTTCAACGTGTCCAAAGGCAAAGAAATCCATGTTCGTTGCATGCGGTGCCAAGAATTGGTTCCGTCGTCTATTAGCTTCAAAGATAAGAAGAGCTTTGATATGGAGACCCTCATTAAGAATCGGCCTGCATGCCCCAGATGCGGAGATATGACGAGTTACGATAAAAAAAATATATGTATCCGTGACGAAAGTGGGGAATTCGTTTGTATCGACATCAAATGAGAACAGACCATCTCACAGCCACCTCGGTATCCCCAACGGTTCCGGTGGGGAGCAAGCCTGAAGCATAGACTGAAGAGAGGAAGAGGCGGAGAAGCAGTCTCGCCAAGAAAAAATATGGGTATAGAAAGACGACTCCATCCCAGAATCCTGGTTAAGTGGCCCGCCGTAGTGGAAACTCCGCAAGGTCCATTAGAAGGAGAGACAAAGGACATTAGCGTCGACGGTGTATTCATCTTCTGCTCAAAAGAGCCTGAGATTGGAGAAAGCTTTTCTATTCTTCTAAAGCCTTCCGAACAGCGAACCATTTCTGTAGCTGTCGAAAAGATTTGGTCAGGTAGCTTTACTATTGACAATAGAACAGTGTTCGGTATGGGTGTGCAGTTCATCCAAATCTCACCTGAAGACCGAAACTACATAGCTGTCTTGGTTGAAAAGAGCAGTAATGAGTAGCCATCTGGATCCTGACGAAATCAGACGAGTCAAAGTCCACCCCGGCAAATGCCCGAAGTGCAAACTCGCCGCAATGGTTACGCCGACTGACAGAATGTGTCCCGCCTGTGGAGCTAGCTGGTGAAACCTCAGATTTTTGCCATCTCTAAATCATACCTTTAACAAATCCAACTTCGGCTCCACTTGCGTGTTTGGCAAACTATCTACAATTTCCCATCACAGGTATCCCCACCAACATCTTGATGACACCTAGTCGTACCTACATTTCCATTATTTGGGGGGTCGCTCTACTGATAGCTATGGCCGGCCCAATGGACTAATATGCAGTCCAACTAACCGATCAGGATCTTGCCTGTTTCTCATCATAACAGAAACTCTCCGACCTCTTTTAACTTGAGGCTTGACTGAGCGACCTATAGAGATTAATGTGCACGTACTAAGGGTCCAGTCATATTGAAAGGTCGGTTTCGCTCTGAAGGGTCGTTTCCTTTGCCAAAGCGGTGACCTGAGATTTGGGACCATAACAGAAACTTTTTGAAGGAGGTCAGCACTGTGGCAGAAGGAACTGTAAAGTGGTTTAGTGAGCAGAAAGGCTACGGCTTCATTGAGCAGGATGACGGAGGGGACATATTCGTTCACCACTCCGACATTAATATGCCCGGATTCAAGACCCTCGCTGAAGGTGACCAGGTGAGTTTCGAAGTTGGAGAGGGAACCAAAGGGCCTGCGGCCAAGAACGTCACGAAGCTTTAATTGGCAGCAACACACTTATCACGGGCGTCTCGCCTATATCAGACGAGAAGCCCTTTCTTTTTGTTGCATGGGCAACTGCAACAGATGATGCGTGGTTAGGTGTTTTGAGTATCAAAGAATTAGTGGAGAGTCGGCTGATCCCTATTGTTTAATTTGTGCTGTTGATTATTCAATAGCGCAAATTGAATCAACGCACGTTAATGGAGGATTGCTTCTATGAATATGTATATCGGCAACTTAGCCCATGACGTCACAGAGGACGATCTGAGAAATGCCTTTTCTGAGTTCGGCGAAGTGGCAAGTGTGAAAATCATCATTGATAAGTTCTCAGGACGATCTAAGGGGTTTGGCTTTGTGGAAATGCCGAGCAACTCGGAAGCTGACCAGGCGATCAAGGCTTTGAATGGTAAGGCTTTTAGTGGTCGCAGTATAAAGGTTAACCAAGCTGAAGCGAAACGTAAACGTCCGCAGCGTAGGCATAGATATTAGCATTCATCAACTCGCTGGTTATAGTAATAGGAGTGTTGCCCGGCCCCTTTTTGGGGCAGGCTATTCATATGTCAAAGAACCCTGCGGAGCTTTGGCTCTGCTTTTTTATCCCACCCGACGATGTTCTCTTTTTGCGCCTAACAGAGCTGCAATCGAAAGGCTAGGCAATCCTTCTTATACCCCATGCTGCCCGCTTGCCTCAGCAAAATGGTGGTTTTACGGATTGACATAATCAACAGGTTTACATTAACCTAAGAGTATGCTGCATTCCCCGTGCTAGCGAATACCCACAAACCTCAATTGGCTTCCTGCTGGACTCCCTGCACTCACTCCGCTGAGAAGAAGGAACACGGAAAATGAAAACTAACTCTCAGACGAAGTGTGCCAATTGTGGAGTTACCTATTCCTACGTGGTGCAAGGTAGGAGAGATTATTTCATTCCTTGGGGGTCTTACTTTCTCTGTGACAAGTGCCACAGGTTCGCTATCATGGAAGCATTGAAGGCTGAGCTCAAGCCTCCATTTGAATCTCCCAAATGATACAGTGGTTCGCACCAAATTGCTCACTATGGCCTTCGCTTGACTGACCAGCGGGGGCTTTTCTTTTTGAAGATGCTCGTGCTCAGAATGTGGACTTAGATCTTAATAGTCAGACATATTGAGATCAGACGAAACTGTTATAGATAGTCATAATTTCATGACCGTTCCCCGTTGCCTCATATCCCCCTTTTCATGTCCTGGGTGATTTGTTTCTTATATCTTGCGAGCAGTTTGCATTCCTGCTATTACTCATCTGCGAGAAACAGTGTTCTGCTTTTCCACTGATCTGGTCTGTCTGAAAACCAGTAATATTACACCAACGCAGACTGGATAA
>PPDG01000469.1 GCA_002899795.1 Desulfobacteraceae bacterium
AGGATGCATGAATTTGGTTTTAGTACTCCTATAATAGCAGGGAGAAAGTGAGGTGAGCAGCATGGAGGGGTGGGAGCAGACTGTGTATTACATCCCTTAATTCACACTTTGCTGGAATTTAATCTGGCACAAGATATGGTTTCTTGTCAATGTGGAGAAAAAGAAAACCCCCATCGACCAATCGTTGACAAAAGCCGATGGGGGGTACCATTGGGAGAATGGTATTAGGTGAGCAACATGCTCACCGCACTGATTCAATAGTGAAAACTCGATACCAAGAAAAAAAAGCCCCCACTGACCAGTCCAGCTCCCAAGGCCAGTGAGGGCAAAAAGATGGGTCTGGGTAGGGTATATCCTCCCACGGCACGCCCTACCCACTAAACACCTTAGCATAGAGTGCAGGATGGTTGAACAGAAAAAAGCCCCCAACAACTGGCGGACTTTAGCTGCTGGGGGCAATTGGAAAATCAACCTATTAGCTTTATGTACTTATCCCACTTCTCCAGAAATTCCTGCTCTTTCGACCTGTCCTTGCTAAAAAGGAACTCACATAAACCTTTTGCAAAATTTAAACGGATGGTAGGGTAAGCAGTGGTTTCTGCCCCTCTGTTAAAGTGTGATTCAGCAGGTACTTCTCCACTTGATCTTAGCTTCATATAATACCAGAGTAGAAAGAGGGCATGTCTTTCTTCTGGAATCTCTTCCAGACCATTCCCAATGATATTCAAGATACTCTCCAGAATAATCCTTTTCATGCTTCCCAAATCGTATTCAACGGAGATACGTCCTGCAAATTCCGTTGGATAGTATAGTACAATTCTCCCTTCTCTTTCCTTCTTTATCAAGCCGAGCCAAAAACACAGTCTGGTGTAGTCTAGAGAATGCTTTATGAAAGGTTCAAACTCTTGTCTTCGTAGATAAGGTCTGTCCACTTGGTCAACTTTTTCGACTGTTTCTCTTATGAAGCCATGCAGTCTAGTCCAGGGAAGGTGACCACACAGAACCTTACTTGCAGCAAGTGTGTATTCCTTGATTGGCTTTCCCCTGTACTGAAAAGCTTTTTCCCCATAAGACAATTCCTGGCTCAAGTCCACTGGACTTTGCATCCATTCGTCAATCTCAGGTTTGAAGAATCTTGGAGACCCTAGTTTATCAGAGAAGGGGATTGCTCCTTGCTTGACAAGATTACGGATTTTGGTTTCTGGGACTTGAAGATAGTTACCTAAGTCTTCAATCGTAAGCCATACTTTATTCATAATATTTACTTTATATTTACTTATTATCTACATATACTTTACTTTATAATACATAACTATCATATTATTTCAAGAAGAATTTTCTTGCCTTTGGGACACCAAGCAGAAAATCGGTTCTTGGTTTCAGTGTGGGGGATGCAATTGGAAGTGTTTGGACAGAATTTTTCCAGAAATGAATGCTTTCAACCTAACCATAGATGGGGTGGCAGGATCTAAAGAGGGAAAGTTCAGATTAAAGTATGTAATGCACAGTCTAGGGGACCAGCCTGGACTTCAGATCATTACGCCTCCGCTAACACTCGGATCATTCAAGTATGGTGAGCATCTGTTAACTATTTGAGACTAAACGAGATTAAACATTTATAGCACTAATAGCAATTTATTGATCAGTATCGAAAACCAGAGTATCTTGAAAATCACTCAAACTGATAAAGCTCAAGACTGAATAGACAGTCAGCCCTTTTCAATTATCCACTATCACTCCACCACACTTCCCGGTATGAGCCTTTCTAAAGTCGACTTAGGGCTATACCATTAACATTATCTCCTGCTTTGCTGAGGATTCCAAATTAATCATTGGGCGTTGGAATCTATCGAGTCCACAGAAGGGACTTTTCAAATCAACTTCATTATCTTCCGCAAGTATGATAACGTTTTCTCTCCGTCAACAAGATTGGATCTTACCAAGATGAAATTGCTGCTCAATGTCATCCTTGTTCTAGTGACCTTTTTTTCCTGTTATATTGAGAATATTTATCTTTCTCTTTTACCGCCTCACCCGGGTGATGTGATTCCCTTCACTATTCGCGCCCAGGGGAATTTTAACTTCGATCAGGAAAAGGCCCTTGGCGGCAAGCGAAAAATGGCTCTTTCGCAGTATGTTCCCTTGTATACCTATGTTCCAGATAGGAGGGACGAAGCCAACGAGAGAATAAGTTCTTTGATCAAGAAAGTATCCTCCCTGCAGCAAAGGAAGTCTAGTGCATGGAAAGAGCTTGCGAGATATCTGCAAGATGAGTTTGGAGTGGAAGTTCACCGCAGAGATGCAGTCAAACTTTTACAGTACCGCAAGTTGGAGAGTACATTAGAAGGCATAATGACCGTCGAGGAATCGATTCTGCGCGGCAAAGTTGCAAAAGATTCAGAACCTTTTCAAGGAAAGAACACTATCGAGGTTTTGTATCCTGAACCCACTGGCATTGTGGTCAATTCCACCAATGAGGTGATTACTCTAGAAACAGCAAAATTATTGCTGCAGGAGAAGGTCAATCAACTTTTCTGGCAGGTAGACAGTGATGTGTTGAATCTTCTTCTTGAAATATCTCTCACCACTCTTTTACCGAATTTGGAGTACGACCATACGGAAAATGACAAAAGAATTGAAAGTATCATTCAGCGATACCCTTTAAAGGTTATTACCTTCGGGCCCGGGGATACATTGGTGCCTTCACGTAAAATTTTGGTTGAAGAAGATGTTCTTTTGCTCTCTGCCTATCAGGAAGAGGAGAAGACAAACCTTTATGGAGACGTAGCTTGGATACTGACCGCTATACTCTTGATTGTGGTATTCTATAATCTCTTACTCTCTAAGATCCTTGGTAGTGTCTGGCAGAAGAAGCCGCCTAACCATTTGCTCCTCGCGTCATTGATCATCACTATCTTCATTTTGAAGGCGTGTCTTTTGTTAACCCCTCTTCCGATTGTTGTGGTTCCCTTTGCCTTTCTTCCTTTTCTTCTAATTCTTTTACAAAACGAGAGGACTTCTGTCGCCTGGACTACAGTGATGGGAGCAATGCTTGTATGTCTATTTGCCGGCCGCACCCTGGAGATCCTGCTCTTCTTCATTTTCGGTGGTTTGTCGGCAGTGCTGGTTACGTTCAAATTACGAAAGCGTATCCATATTCTTCTCCCTTCACTGGTTGTAGGGATTATCAATGCAGCAATTATCATGGCTTTCACAATGCACTGGGAATCCGTGGTTGGATTTTTGATGGGTTGGCAGAAAGTCGGAGCTGGCTCTCTGGGGGAAGTTCTTAACACTACTTCACTGACTTGTATGGGATGGGCCTTTATTGGAGGCATAGTAGCGGGCCCCTTTGCCATCCTTGTTTTGCCACTCCTGGAATTGAGTTGGCATACTGCCTCGACATTTAGGCTTAATAAGTTTGCCGATCTGCAACATCCCTTATTGAGGGATCTTTTGACTAAGGCTCCAGCTACCTATCAACATACTATGACGGTGGCATACCTCGCTCAGTCTGTTGGAGAAGCAATCGGGGCAAACACCCTTCTCCTAAGGATAGGAGCTTATTACCACGATATCGGAAAAATGGTAGATCCTAAGCTTTTTACGGAAAATCAATCCGACGGCGAGAACCCTCATGACGATCTAGGTTGGCAAGAGAGTGCCAACCTTATTATCAATCATGTGAAGTATGGCGAAAAGCGTGCTCAAGAGTTTGGAGTGCCAGATATTATTGTTGATTTTATTTCGCAGCATCACGGAACTCAGCTCATGGAATATTTCTACAACAAGGCCGTCGAGAATAGTCAAGGGATAGAGTTTGACGAGGAGGATTTCCGATATCCGGGACCAAAGCCTCAAAGTATTGAAGCGGCAATATTGATGATCGTCGACGCGGTAGAGGCCGCCTCTAGGTCCATTAAAGAGCCCACACGTGAAAAAATCGATAACATGATCCGTTTGTTAATCGTAAAACGTATTGAGGACGGTCAGTTTGACGAGTGTCATCTTTCGACTCACTATCTCGGCAAGATTGTCCAGACATTGGTAGATTCTATGGAGGCTGCTCTTCACTCCCGTGTGACATACTCATGGCAAAATAAAGAAAAAAAATGACTCGAGATGGAGATTCAGTGCAAGACTTCAAAACCAAGAATTATCAATGCTATCAGGTTTGTATTCTCCGGGTTAGTATGGAGTACTTTTTATGTCTTTAGATGTCCTTTTTGCCTTCAAGTGGCATGATTTATTAGACATTCTCGTCATTAGCTTTATCCTCCACAGGCTTTTTCTTCTCTTTCGGGGTACCATTGCCCTTCAGATAATCTTGGGTCTTCTATTTCTCTGGGTGATCCAGGGCATTGCTAAGGCTGCCGGACTTGTCCTCACCAGCTGGTTTTTTCAGGGCATTGGAGCGGTTGCTGTACTTGTCATTGTCGTTGTTTTCAGAAATGAAATCCGTGAGGTACTCATTCAAACCAACCCTATCCGGCTTCTATTTGGTCGTTCTCAAGAAACGCGAAGAATGAGTGTTGAGTTAATAGTCCAGGCCGTCTTTCAGCTCACAAAGACAAAGACGGGGGCGTTAATAGTATTGCAAAACCGCGATAGTGTAGAGCCCTATTTACGTGAAGGTTTTGCTCTAGACGGAAGACTCAATCCACTGATCATAGAAACTATCTTTGCCAAGCAAAGTCCTGTCCACGATGGGGCTATAGTTATTCGTAGAAATCGAATCTCGAGAGTTGGAACCTTTCTACCGCTCACGCAAAAGGAGGGTTTGTCACATCATTTTGGCAGCAGACATCGTGCCGCTATCGGCCTCAGCGAGGTAAGTGATGCAGTTATATTGGTGGTATCGGAAGAACGCGGTGAGGTTTCTTTGGTTTCCCGGGGCAAAGTAAGGTCTTTGAAGCAACCACAGGAACTGAAAGATGCATTGGGCAGGCTACTTGTGGGAATTTTTCCCAAAAAACAACCAAAGAAGAGCCGACGACGTATTTGGCTTGCTCAGGCCGGCGGTCTATTATTGACTTTTTTGATGGTATCATTGGTGTGGGGAATCTATTCAGGAGGACAGTTTTCTCTTATCACTACCACTACCCCAATTGATTTTCGTAACATCCCAGATAGTCTGGAACTTATGAAAACATCGGCCGAGAAGGTTGAGGTACAAGTTTCCGGCAAACGTCGATTGGTCAGTGCCCTTGAGCCCCAGCAGGTTGGAGCTTTTATAGATCTTGAGGGGAAAACTTATGGCTCTCATCAAGTAGTGCTGAATCAAAACAGCATTGAACTGCCTCTAGGCTTGGAGGTCGTGCGCGTGACACCAGCTACAATCAAAGTGGAGCTTGAGCAGCGCGTCGAGAAGAAACTCGCTGTCAAACCGCAATTTATTGGCGCTTCACCTGCTGGATATGAGATTAAAAAGGTTAAGGTAAAGCCAAATTCTATGAAGGTGAGTGGAGCGGTATCGGTGCTCCATAAAACGAACAGTCTATCTACTGAGCCCATCGACCTTGACCGGGTAGAACCAAAAGACGAAAAACACATATTTGAAGTTCCCTTAGCTCTTCCTTCTAGTTCATTGCGTCTTCTTCCAGGAGAAAGTAAAAAGGTTCGGGTGAGCTTTGAACTCCAGGCCAGGAGAGGCTTTTGGGATAATATGGAAGGGGGCAAAAAACGGTATTACACGGTGCGTAGTGGTGAGACACTCTGGGGTATCAGCCGTCGTTATGGATTGACAGTTGAAGAATTGCGTAACTTAAATAACCTTTCGCCTAGCGGAAATATCTACCCGGATCAGAGACTCTTAGTAGGTGCGGCTAATGGTGAATAATTAAGGAGACGGTCTCCAATTAAAGGTCGAAGGAAAAAATAAGGCTCTCCTGCGATGGAGAGCCTTGCTTTTCTAATCTTGGCGCGACAAGAGTTTCCCCGTCTCTTGTGACAGGGGGATTAACCGGCCTGCGGAGTAGGGGAAATAACAACATCGATTCGCCGGTTAATAGCACGCCCCATTTCAGTTTCATTGGATGCCAGGGGTCGTTTTGATCCGTATCCGATAGCAACTATCTTGTCTTCCGATGAAATCCCATTCGCTATCAAATAGTCACGAACTGAATCAGCCCGCTGCTGTGAAAGATGTTCATTTAACTCTGGTGATCCTGTGCTATCGGTATGCCCCTCAATTACAACACCTGGCTCACCAAAAGTTCTTATGGATCGCTGAACCTTGCTAACCAGCCCGTAGTTACTTGGCATAATGACGGCCTGACCAACCGGAAATTGCATTGCTCTCAGACGAATGATCAACCTATTACCTTGTTTGTAAACTTCCGCCTCATCTGACGTGAAGTACCTTTTGACTTCTGTGTAAAGCTCATTGAACTTCTTTTCCGCCTCCAAGCGCTCTTTTGCAGCCCGTTCTTCCTGAGTCTTTCCCTCCAGAAGAGCTACCTGTTGCTTCAAAGACTTAATTTCCTCTAAATGGGCTTTCTCCTGGCTTGCAATGAATTGCCGATCCTCTTGAAGTGCTGCAATCGAGCCGAGAATATTTTCGACCTGCGTGTTGAAGGTTTTATTGCGCATGTCAGGAGCAGAAAGCTTGCTTGCCGTCTGGCTAAGGATTCCTTCCACCCAAAGCGTAAGCTGCTCGGGCTGCATTTCTCCAACCTGTTTGCTCTGCCTTGTCACTTGAACAAGACGCTGAGCTTGAAAAAGTGCTTCAGCGGATTTCTGCTGTATCTTTTCTTTTTCATAACGATGCTCAGAAATAAAAGCATCTGCGTCGTTCAACTTCTGCTGAGCAACTGCTAGTATCTTTGGTGTAAGTTTCCGTGCCCCCTCCTCCTCAGCTTGTTTGATCAACTTACGAGCTTCGCCAAGAGTCTGATCCTTTATCGCTCTCACTTCGAGTTGATCAAAAGCAGCGGCAACTTTCTCCCTGTTATTTTGTGCATATCTCAAGTCGTTGTTCTCTATCGCTTTGGTCAATTTGAGAAACTGTTCTTCTGCCCTAACATAGTCTGCACCCAAATTGGTTGCTCCTGCAGCACGGGCTAGTTCACGAGCTTTAATTGCATTGGGTAATGTTGTTCTCGCCACCTGTGCCATCTCCTCGGCATGTTGGAGTTGGGCATGTCCGGAGGCGATCGGCTCTAGAATTTCTGAAAGTTCGTCTCCTCTCTTCAGGGCTTTCTTTGCATCATTGAGGTATGCCTCAGCCTTTGCAAAAGAGGCTGGTGCCAAGACATTGAGTTGGTTTTTTTGTGCATTGCTGATCTCGCTGTCGAAACGGTTCACTTCCTCTGCTGGATTCACCGTCGTGCCAACTTCTTCCATCTCTACCTGCCCACCAGCACAGGCGCTTAGGACCCATATAGTGGCAACGACCATGGCCACAATTCCGATATCTTTGATTCTTGACATGTCCTTACCCTCCCCCAAAGAAAAGCGTTTGTCCGATCCTGCCAACAAGACTAAAGATGGGCGATTGTGGAGTACATCTGTTCGTTTGTCAATATAAAAATTAACTCATCGTACTTACCTGAAAAAACTAGAAAAAAGTATAAGTGAGACATTCTTTTACTGATGGCTGGGATCGTGCAGGAGTATTTTTTTTCTTATGCGCAAGGGTTTCGATTGGGACCTTTCATCTAAAGCACAGTGCAGAGAATGATGAAAAGTGTAAATTCATATCGATTATCGGGAAAGTTTGCATTACATCCCTTAATTCACACTTGACCATAATTCTATTTGGCACAATATATGGTTTTCTGTCAAAGATTTCTTTGCTACAAATTATTCCCGACCTCTCGTCTCGCCCGACCTCCCTTCTCGCTTCTTTCTCCATGCTCCATGCCCCATGCCAGTTGTCTTCAAGGTGGACCTGTTTTTTCCCTTGCCCCAGTCCTTGTGCTGTGTTATCCAATACACACATTTCAGTTTGGCTCCATCTACTTCAATGAATTCGGAATTACATACTAGTTGACCATCTTGGTCATAGGGTGAAAACAGGCAGAATGGCCTGCTCAACCACAAATGGCGCAAGGAGTTAACATGGCCGAAAAAAAAGATGAGAAAATCGAGGAAGCCCTGGAGGGTATGAAAGACCATGCTTCTTCAATCACCCAGTATGTCGATTCATTTAAGAAGCGGATAGAGGACTTGGAGAAGCAAAAAGCGGAAGCTGAGGAAAAGACCGCCAAGGCAGAAGAAAGGGTAAAAAATGCGGAAGAGCAGCACGCGGAAGCTCTAAAAAAGCTTGGTCAAGTGGAGGGACGGGAGAGTGCGAGTTACGCTCCGTTGATCAAAGAGTTGTTCAAGGAGCCCCAACAGGAACTCCAACGTCAAATGAAGAGTCAAGGTCTCTGGTTTTTTGGAATATCCCTCGCGGTTGTAGTGCTTTCCATTGTCATAAGTGTTTCAGTGATCTCCTTCTACTCAGTCAAGAGCGTGAAAAGTGCTTCCACTATGACTCCTGAAGCGCCCACCAAGATCGAGGCAAAGCTTGTCCAAGCCCTTGCCCATCTTGATGAAAAAACACAAAAATCAATCGACAAAATTTCATTAGAAACTGCGAAAATTGCCGAAGACATTTCCTACATCGCCAAAGAACGGCGCGTCGTTGAAGAAATTGCCCTGGAGATCGAAAAATTCCAGAAAGAATTTGCCCCGGTCAGGACGAGAAACGACATTCGCCTCCTTTATAAAATGCGCTTATCACCTCACCATCAATCGAAATATGCCCTACTCTATGAGGCTCTGAAGACAAGCAGCCTCCCAGTCGACCTTGTTCCTACGAATTTAAACGACTTCTACATCTGGGATAGGCAGATGCTGCACATATTCAGTAGATTGCTTCGAAAAGTTGAGTCAGCGCAAAATGAGTACGGTCAACTCCCAAATGAGATCCTGAGATTCAGCAATTACAAAGATGTCATAGATGCCACCAAGTATGGAGTTTGGAGTATCGAAATAGAGGATTATTCCCAGTTGGTCGCATACTTGGGAAAACAAATCGAGCTCTACAAGAAGCAAATATTACTCAACAATAGAGAGCTTTAAAAAAGACAAGCCGCGTGAAAAAAAGTGGCTTTGATCGACCCACTGAGGGGATTGGTGGAGCCTGTTATTCCTGCTCCCATCCTTTGACATACTCTTCCAAGAACCATAACCATTTCAAACCTTGGACAGTTCCTCACCACCGATTGAGGTTTAACCCGGATATTTCATGAAATATCCGGGTTAGGCTCCAATCCCACCTTTACCGTGGAAACAATGGGCAGAACCCGAAGGACATATAGAAAAGCCTATGGGGTACGACTCCTTCTGTCGCACCATCCGGAGGTGCGGAAACTCAAGAGGTTTAACTCTCCGTCAGTTCATGGCAACAAGTTCTGGAAGTCAAGTTGGCTATTGATGGATTACCTGAACCGGCGAGGATTTCCGGAGGGTGCCAACGTCATGGAGGTGGGATGCGGTTGGGGATTGCTGGGAATATATTGCGCCAAGAAATACGGTGCCAGAGTAACAGGCGTCGACATAGATTCTGAAGTTTTCCCCTACCTGAACCTACACGCCGAGATTAACCAAGTAGAAATTGCCACCTTAAAGAAAGGGTACGACAGGCTAAGAGGCAACCATCTCCAGGAGGTGGATGTTCTGCTCGGCGCCGACATTTGCTTCTGGGAGGAATTGGCCCAGCCTATAAAGAGGCTTATTCTTCGAGCCCTGCGCGCAGGCGTGAAGCTGGTGCTGATCGCTGATCCCGGAAGACCACCTTTTGAGGAAATAGGTGAGCATTTCGTCAATAAGAGGGGCGGAGCATTATTGGACTGGACCGCACAGCGTCCGCGACGCAGTGAGGGGAGAATACTTAAGATTGGAAACATAGAGGATTGCGGATTGTAGATTCCAGATCGCAGGTGTCAGGTGTCAGGTTTTAAGCTCTCATTACAAGTTAGAGATCATGGATTTTGATTCGTGGACTCTTTGGAAGTGTTTATTGATAATTGTTTGCTTGAAACTAAAGTAATCCTACTGAAAACATATATCTGATTAATGGCTACTACCGTCGGCCTTTTTTAAAATCTTAAATATCTATGGACCTACACACCATCACCGATGCTTTGCTGAAAGAACTACGACCCCTGCGCTTCGGCCCGCCTGTCACCCACGTTTACAACCCCCTGGAATACGCCAGAAAATCCTATGATCGATATCTTGAACTCTACTCAAGTCGCCCGAAAGAGGTTGTCCTCCTCGGAATGAATCCGGGGCCATGGGGAATGGCGCAAACTGGCGTCCCTTTTGGTGAGGTAGCAACGGTTAAGGAGTGGTTGCGCCTCCAGGCTCCCGTGAGCACGCCCGCTGAAATACATCCCAAACGCCCGGTTCAAGGTTTTGCATGTCCAAAAAGTGAAGTTAGCGGTAGACGACTGTGGGGTTGGGCTCAAGAAACATTTGATACACCGGAGCAGTTCTTCGCCCGTTTTTTTGTGATCAACTACTGCCCGCTGCTTTTTATTGAATCGAGTGGCCGCAACAGGACTCCTAACAACCTCCGGATTGCCGAAAAGAAACCGTTAATTGAAGCCTGTGATCGAGCTCTCCGCCGGACTATTCAGTGGTTCAAGCCACGTTATGTGGTCGGAGTGGGACGATTTGCTGAAGAACGAGCCCATGATGCGCTGACAGGACTCGAGGTGAGGATCGGTAATATCACCCA
>PPDG01000494.1 GCA_002899795.1 Desulfobacteraceae bacterium
ATCTACTAGTTCGTCATCCGAGCAATCGGGTGTAAGCGGCTCATAGTTCAGGTAAGGCTTCCAATCCGGATCATTTTCCATTCCGAATTTTTCCAGGACATCGCCAATGTAGGCTATGGGGGCGCATTTATATAAGTTTGATTTATAGAGCTGCAGGGTTGGGCAGGCACAGTGTTTCTTGCTCTCGGTAATATCATCATGTTGAAACGGTTTTATCTGAGTTCCTGCCCCCTGATAGAAAACCTGGAAATTTAACTTTTGTTTGGCTTCAACATAAGGGCCCCAGCTGGATTCAGCCGGTCGGACCGTATCACCAGCCCACTTTTCCAGAAGAGCCATTCCTTCCTTTACTTTATTGATTAATTTTTCGTTCTTTGTCTTTCCCGTGAACACATGCAAGGATACTTGAATATTAACATGGTATTCTTGAATCAGTTCCTTTAACCAGGGACATTTTGTTATCAATATTCCGTTCGTGATGATGCGGAGTTTGGTTTCCTTCTGAGAAAAAAGCCTCCTGTAGGCAATACAGATATCTTTCAAGTATGGATTCAGTAGAGGCTCGCCACCCAATAGAGAGATTCTTTTAAAATAGAGCCTATCCTTCCATGGTTTGATCCAATCGACGAGTTCTTTTACCTTAAATGGTCCGCCATAGCCATAATTCGCCAAATGATTACAGCCGTGACAGTGAAGGTTACAAGAATTGATAACATGGACGTCAAGATTGTTTACGAGCATGGGGCTCACATCATCCATATCTATTCGTACCTCGGCAAAACAAGGTAACTCCCGATTTGCAACATATATGTTCCGGTAGTCTAATTTAAAGCTTTTGCCATTTCAATGTATGTTTTTGACGTAAGGAAACAGTACAATAGGCCTTTACACCCTCTCCGCTCTTGGCAAAAATGGGGAGAGTTGCTAAAAAGGGGTGGGAGCCGCTGGGGGCTCCAAGGAAGGACATAGGGTTTTTATGGAATCTCGGTATTACTCCAAGAAACTGAATCGACATTTTTCCAAGCGATTAGATTTTTTGATCTACGCCCACGATGGCCGGGGACTTGGGCATGCAAGCCGAAGCATCGCCATTGGCCTAGCCCTACGCCGACTTTACCCCCACTGCAAGACATTATTTGTTTCGGGATGTAAACAGGCAGCTGCCTTGATAGGCAATGGGACTCTGGACTGGATAAAGCTCCCATCCTATGCAACCACCATTGTCAAGGGCCGAGCTGAAGGCGGTTATGGGCATTCGAATTTTTATAAGTCGGTTCTGGGCCAGTTGCGCACCGATATGTTGGCCTCAATTATGGAAATTTTCCAACCTCGAATCGTGCTAGTCGATCATGCCCCCACGGGTAAACGGAATGAGTTATTCCGTGCCCTGGAGGTTGGCAGAGATGTAGATACCCGTTGGGTCTTGGGCCTCAGAGGGATCATTGGGGATGACAAGGATGTTTGGTCAGACGCAGCGATTCAATGCTTCAAGAATTATTACGATTTGATTTTGTGGTATGGGGATACTCAGGCTATGGGCAGTGAGTATCGCGATATTATCGCACAACGTTTCGGTGTCAAACCAGTGGAAACAGGTTATGTCTCGAGATTAATGGAAAGCAAACATCTGATTGCCTCTGACAAGGATACCCTGGCTGGAACCATATCCATCCCTTGGGGAACTGAGGCAACATGGAAATTCGTAAAAAAAATCTATGACGCAATAAAAGGGATCGGTGAAAGGCACGGCCCCTGGCGACTGTTTGTGGACCAAGAGAAGAAAGAGAAGATCCAGGCTCTCTTCCGAAATCTATCCTTTTGTACTGTCGATGAGGTCAGTGAAAGATATATCCCCTCTCTGGTAAACTCGAAAATGGCCATAGTGTATGCAGGATACAACAGCATTAGCGATATCCTGGCCTCACGTATCCCAGCCGTTGTTCTCCTGCGTGACCTTAAAGACAGGGAGCAACAGACCCACGTTGACAGGCTTCTTCCATTCATCAAAGACTACGTTACTGTCTTGACTGAATCGAACACGGACACCCAATCGCTCCAGCAGGCCTTGGAAAGCCAGCTGCACGCACCCCCCTGGCACAATGAAATCCTTAACCTGAAGGGTGCTGAACTCTCTGCTTTGACCTTGGCGGAAGGGATTGCATGTGAAGAGTAGTATGGGGTCGGGTCTCCCTGGTCAGCGTTTAGCATTTCACTATCTGCTATCACGTCGCCGAGAATATGAACAGCAGAACCGCAGAATATCGAAGTGAAAAACATTTTCTTGTTTCTTTCAAAAACTTCTGCTGTTCGAAATTCCTTGTTCGATATTCAAAATATAAAACAGGCTGAATCCCCCTCCGAGCTGGCCTGAGGACCAGGTTTCTAGGTCTAAATAAAATTGTATTATGCAACATTAGGGTTCAGTGCTGGCTTTGGCAGCCATCTTGGCGTTGAACTTTTCTGCGTTGATTACGAACCTGTCGTGAGTGCCCTCAGAGATAGTATCTACTCCATCGTCGGCAACGAGAGAAAAGCTCAGTTTTCTGCCCTCCACCTTTTCCAGCCTTCCTTTTACCGTGACGGTTAATCCGGGCGGTGTGGCTGCCACATGGTTTAGTTTCACCTCGATGCCCACTGTCTGCTCATCGGGCCATTCAATGTGCGGATTGATGGCCTGAATACAAGCCCATTCAAACAATCCCACCATGAACCCCGTAGCCAGCACTTTTGGCATCACCTGAAATTCGGGAGATTCTGGATAAAGGTGAGGGACTGTTTTGTTCTCAGGAACCTTGAATTTGAACTCAAATGTCAGACCGGATCTTAACGACTCTTTCATGGTCCACCTCCCCGTTCGTTGGTGTCCATCCAGAAACCCGAGCATCGTCTGTCATTCTGAGGAGTCCCGCATATGGCGGGACGACGAAGAATCTCATAACTGCTTGACAAAACTTAGATTATTCGCGGAGCTTGTCGAAGGGCTCAGAATAACAATGCTTTGTTTTCGGATGGACACTAGTCAAATTATTCTTATTGCCCATATTCACTATTTCTGATAATTTAATATAACTCAAATTAATAATTTTTATTATATTGATTAGCATAGCTTATTTATTATGGAGTGGCAGCAGATCATAGGTTTCTATCAGGTAGCCAAGCTCGGGAGCTTTACCAAGGCTGGTGATGCCACATTCCGCACTCAGTCGGCACTCAGCCAGCAAATAAAAGCTCTCGAACAAGAACTTGATTGCCACCTGTTTGAGAGGATCGGCAAGCGTAAGTTGAGGCTGACCTCTGCTGGAGAGAGATTCTTTGAATTCGCAGAGGCAATCTTGGAAAGCTATGACTGTCTCAAAGAAGATTTAAGCGAGCTCCAAGGGCTGCAAAGAGGACGGTTGCGAATAGCCGCTCCTTTTACAACCCTCTATCATCTGGTTCCGGAAACACTCAAAGAATATATTATTCAATTTCCATACGTTGAACTGACTATTCTTGACCGCTCGCAGCAAGTCGTTATCGAACTGGTAAGAAATGGGGATATTGATCTTGGTTTTACGCTGGAATCAGAGGTCCCCAAAGATCTCTCTTTGCTTCGCTGGAAAAGGGTGGAAACTGTATTGATGGTACCAGTCGGCCACCCTTTGGCCGAGGCAGAGCGTGTTACCTTGAGGCAGATAGCCAAATATTCGCTTATATTGCCTCCGAAGGACCTCAGATTCACCTGTCGCAGGATACTGGAAGAGCGGTTTCAGAAACTCGGACTTGACTACCAGATCGTTATGGAATCTTCAAATGTTGAGCTGACCTCTCTCTATGTTGAGATGGGACTCGGCATTTCTTTCGCCACCGTGGTGAGGGATCTACCAGCACTGGAAAAAAGAAATCTGGCTTTCATTCCAATGAATACATTGCTCAAACCTGACTTTATCGCTGTGGTCATGAGGAGGGACAAGGTTCTTACCTCGTACAAGAGTGCTTTCATCAACATACTATTCGGCGAAGGGGTGGATTAGCCCGGATGTTTTATGAATTGCAGTCGCGAGACCGTGAAACTGGGAACCCGCTTGCGGGACTGAGCGGAGCGCAGCGAGCGCGAAGAGGATGGGTGTGCCACCGGGCAACCATCCCGCGATACCGCGGGATTGGACCCGAGGCGTACCAAAACGGTACGTCGCAGGGTTCAACACCCGAGGACGCCCGGGAGGACGGTTAGATCCGCGGTCGCAGCAGGTGATTCATGAAATATCCGGGTTAGGCTAAACTACGGTCCAGGCTACGGTATTGGATGGCCTCGGCTATGTGCGCTGAACTGATCTGCTCCAGTCCTTCAATATCTGCTATGGTGCGGGCTATTTTGAGAATGCGGTTGTGAGCCCTGGCGCTCAACCCCAGCCGATCGATAGCGGTCTCCAATAGACCGTGGGAATCCTCATCCAATTTACAGAACCGTTTGAGCAGCCGGGGCGGCATCTGAGCATTGCAATAGATCTTGTGCTGCTTGAACCGCTCCTGCTGCACCATTCTGGCTGCATTTATCCTCTGCCTTATGGTTTGGGAGGATTCCCCGCTGCTTTCCTGAGCCAGGTCCTGGTACTGCACGGCCGGCACTTCCACATGAATGTCCAACCGATCCAGCAGCGGTCCTGAAATCTTGGTCCGATACCGCTGGATCTGCAAGTGAGTGCACTGGCACTGCCGCTTGTAATCGCCGTAGAAGCCGCAGGGACAAGGATTCATGGCAGCAACGGCCATGAAAGATGCTGGGTAGGTAATGGATGTGGCGGCTCGGGCAATGGTCACCTTACCGTCTTCCATGGGTTGCCTCAAGACCTCCAGAACATTTTTGCGAAACTCCGGCATTTCATCCAGGAACAATACGCCATTGTGGGCTAGGCTCACTTCACCGGGCTTAGGAATCTGGCCGCCACCTATTAAGCCGGCATCGGAGATAGTGTGGTGGGGTGATCGGAAAGGCCGAGTTGAAATGACGGCACGCTCACCCATTAATCCCATGATACTGTAAACCTTCGTTGTTTCCAGAGCTTCCTCAAAGGTCAGGTCAGGCAGAATGGTCGCCAGTCTTTGGGCCAACATTGTCTTACCGGAGCCTGGTGGCCCCACCATCAACACATTGTGCCCCCCGGCAGCCGCGATTTCCAAAGCTCGCTTTACGTGTTCTTGCCCCTTCACCTCGTTGAAATCCACATCATAGAGTGCATCTTTGGAAAATAACTTCTGGACATCAACGGTTGTAGGGGATAGTTCCTCGACGCCGTTTAAAAACTCTACTACCTGATAAAGGTGACTCGCCGCAAAGACATTCACTCCCTGCACAACCGCAGATTCTTTGCTGTTACCTTTGGGTACGATAATTCCGGCAAAACCATTATTCCTTGCTGCGAGGGCCATGGGCAACGCACCCTTGGTCTTCTTGACTTTACCATCCAGGGAGAGCTCGCCAATTATCAGATACTGCTCCAGCTTGTCCCGATTTACCAAACCTGTCGCAGACAGGATACCCACGGCCATTGGCAGGTCAAATCCCGCCCCCTCCTTTTTTCTGTCTGCCGGAGCCAGGTTTACGGTGATGCGATGAGGCGGAAAACGGTATCCTGAGTTTTTGATCGCCGATTTCACTCGATCCTTGCTTTCACGCACTGCACCGTCAGGGAGGCCCACAGTGGCAAAGGCGGGTAGACCCATGGTGATATCTACCTCCACCTCCACAACATAGGCATCAATACCCAACACTGAACTGGAAAGGACTTTTGCAAGCATCTATCTGTCCGTTGTCTGTGGTTTATGGTCCGTGGTCCGTTGTGTAAAAGGCATAGCGCATAGGGCATGGAGCATGGGGTGTGAAGCAAAAAGGGAAACGCCATGCGCTTTGCGCTATGCGATTTGGAGCACACAAAGTGAACCGTAATTCCGACGGACTACGACCACTACCGGCTAGACTTTGCAGACTTAACTGTTACGTGGGGACAATGCGCCGTTATTGGGAATGATATCTGAAAATAGGGATGCTGTGCGCCAGTGCCCCTCAGTCAAAAACCATCTCATCACACTATTGATCAACGATACGTATATCAGGTTGGATTTCTCTTCGCAAGAACAAAGGCATGGGTTTTAAAACTAGCCCGAATTGACTTTTCTTGGGAGTTTGGTATCTTACCTGCCATTCAACCTTCCTGACTCTGGAACCAAGAATGTTCAGCCTTTTTACTCCCGTCAAAGGAATTAGTGGCAATGGCGCCAAAACCTACCAGTGTGCTGGTTGTAGGACCCTGGTCACTCATTCTGACCGACTCCTACGCATAAATGCTTCCGATCGACATTTTTTTCTCAACCCGGCGGGCGTCGAATGCGACTTTTACACCTTTTCTGAGTGCCCGGGTGCCGTTGTTCATAGAGCAGCCACCGAGGTCCACACCTGGTTTCCGGGCTACCGCTGGCGAATGGCCTTCTGCCGTCACTGCGGCCAACATCTTGGCTGGCACTATGAAGCGGTGTCGACTTTCGAACGGCCGAGAGAATTTTGGGGGATTTTGGTTTCTCATCTAATCTGTCGTTAAGCCAGATACTTACTAGGCACTAGGCAACATGCACACACAAGTCATAACACTTCGCGCATATGCGCTCCGTTGTCATTAGGGCTAGCGCCCGTCATTAGGCCTTACGGCCGTCATTGAGTTATTCTGTCTTAACAATAAATGACAGCGGAGCGTAATGACGGCCACTTTCAGTGGCCAAATGACCATGAGTGACGGCGAAGTCTAATAATCAGGCTGACAAAGTTTCCAGTGCTCGCTCTTTCCTGCGTTGTTCGCAGGAAAGAGCCTGCTTGCCATCCGCTGCGTTGTTGTTTATGATCTGCTGGATTGTTGGAGGTGCCCCTATCTCGGAATCGAGCCTTATGAGCCGCCTTAAACTCACCCTCATATTATGCCTGGCTTTCCTCATGCCAGGGCTGGTTGCTCCTGCTCTGGCAACGAATCAAATTCAGCTCAATTCCAAGCCGCCGGTTAAGATTGACGTAAAGATATATCCTGCCAATATTGCCGCCGGCCAGGAGGTCTGGGTTGTGGCGAATATTGTCTTGGAACGCGGCTGGCATATTTATGGTAATCCAAAAGGCCCAGGTCCCGGGTTGCCTACAATTCTTGAGGTGACCTCACTTCCCGAAGCGGTCACGGCTGACCCTGCCCGGTTTCTCCCGGCGGAAAAATTTCTCGAACCCGACCTTGGCCCGGATGAATGGGTCTGGGCCTATAAAAATAAGACCTCTATCTATTTGAGATTATCTACACCCGACAATTTGTCATCCGGAACTCACCAGGTTCAACTGCTTCTCCGCGCCCTTTTCTGTCGTGAAGGGCTCTGCATGCCTTACAAAACCGACCTCGCCGCTACTCTCACCATTGTCAGCAACCCGGAGGCCGCAGGGACTATTCCATTACAGGTGCGCAAAAATATTGGCCTCACTCATGTTGCTAAGAGTAAAGCAACCCTGGCACCATCCTTTTCCGCCTCTACTCCTCTCACGTCAATCAAGGAGTTGCCTGTCCAGCCCAGAGAGATCCCTGAATTGCATCCCCGGCCTGTTCTACCGAGCCTCGAGGTAGGCAGTATGGTCAAGGCTGCCCTGTTCGCCCTTCTGGCTGGCTTTATTCTTAATTTTATGCCTTGTGTCTTACCCGTTGTCAGCCTTAAAGTGCTGGGCTTTGTCCAGCAGTCTCAAGAGAGTGGACGTCGTGTGGCTTTCATGGGTTTGAGCTTTGCGGCAGGAATACTTGCGGTTTTCCTCGTGCTTGCAGCTCTGGCCAGCTTTGCGGGATACGGCTGGGGAGAACTGTTCCAAAAGCAATCATTTCTCATAACAATGATCGGGCTGGTTTTTGCCATGTCTCTTTGTCTGTTCGGCGTTTTCCAGCTTCCCATACCCCACTTTGCCACCAATAGAACAGAAGCCAGTGCCCAGCGGCATGGCTACTTAGAATCATTCTATAAGGGTACATTGGCAACCTTTTTGGCCACGCCATGCAGCGGCCCCCTCCTTGGAGGAGCCATGGCCTGGACACTTCGCCAACCTCCCGTTCAGATTTTTACCATATTTTCATGCCTTGGTCTCGGTATGGCTGCCCCTTACGTGGTTATGTCTCTTTTTCCCAACACACTGCGGTGGCTTCCCCGCCCTGGAAACTGGCTCATCCATTTTGAACGACTTATGGGCTTTGCTCTTCTGGCCACGGTGATCTATTTACTTACTGTCCTCCCGGAACACATGACGGTCGGAGTGGTCCTTTTCTGTTTCTTCCTGGCCATAGGCTTCTACATCTGGGGGAAGATGACCACCCTCAGCGACTCCACCCGCCGACGCCTAATCGTGCGGTTGACGGCAGTGATCATCATGGTTGTTGGAGGATGGGTCAGTTTGGATATAGTGCCCTCTGTGGCGCGAAATGTGGAGCTGGTGTCGGAGAAATCGCAGCAATGGGAGCCCTATACGGAGACGAAACTGCTGGAAGCTGCCAGGGATAACCGTTGGGTGGTAGTGGATTTCACCGCAGACTGGTGTCCCAACTGTCTCTTAGTGGAAAAAACCGCTCTCCACAACCGGACTGTAGTAGAGACTTTCCGAAAACACGATGCTTTGCTTCTGAAGGCGGATCTCACCATGGAGAACCCTCCCGCCAAAAGGTTACTGCAGAATATGGGAAGCCGCAGTATCCCCTTCTTGGCTTTTTTCCCGCCGGGAGAGCACTTCTGGCAACCATATTTCTTGCGTGATCTTTACCGAGTTAAGGACGTATTAGAGGTTTTTGCCATAGCCTCACGGGACATGGACCAATAGTCGGTTGTCCTTGGGTGCCAGACAACCAACCATAGACACGTCGGCTACAGTTCACCATTACCACGCCCCAATCAAATCCGAAATTGTCCTTCGGACTCCATTTTGAAAATTCGAATTTGTTTAGGACTTCGGATTTCTTGACCTTTAGTTCTTCTTCGCGCAACCGGGTGGCCGCGGCTATCCCCTGCGATCACTTAAAGAAGACCGGCTCTCTTCAGTGAGGTCATGGTACTGGCACCCAGTGCAGTTACACGGCTCAGGGTCTGACTCAACTCTTGCCGTGCGGCCTCCAGTTGTCCCAGCCGAGCATAACCTTCCATCAGGTTGAGATATCCGCTGAGACCATCCCAGTCCGACCCCCCCATGACATTAGCGGCGAGTCTCATTTCATTGCCCACTCCCCTGACAAAAGAGCCGAACATTTTCAAGCCACCCGAACGTTCACCCTCGTTTAGATCGGGCAAAACGTCCAGCAGTTGCCCGGCAATGATCAGAGCCGACTTTAGCCGTTCAGCATACATGAAGCCCAGAATATTTTCCCTCAACTTTTCACCTTTCATAGCGAATCTTCCCTTCTCCCTGCGTTGAATACAGAATCCGGTGGCAGTCTGCTGGAGTGATGGAGTGGTGAAGCGTTGTAAAATATCAACTTCCAATACTAAATGACCAAAACAGGTTTGGAATTTGGAATTTCTATTTTCCCAGTACTCCAAAACAGCTCGCAATCTTCACCGGCAAAGCCATCGAACTCTGACTTGGCCAAGGACAAGGTTTTCTCTGCGGTGAATAAAATTTCCCCGCACCTTCGAGGTGCGGATCACCCGCAGGGCTGTTGGATTCTGCCATTGTATTCAATTATAGAAAACAGTATCATTAATTTTCTCCGTATCAAAAAGGATTTTTTTTCTGACTCCAAGTGAACAGCGTTGCTTTCACTGGCGGTGTTGCTATGACAAGCAGTCGAGACTACTATGGAATTCTTGGTCTGAAGGAGGGTGCCTCTTCCAAGGATATCAAGAAACGATTTCGAAAACTTGCTCTCAAGTATCACCCCGACCGCAACCCGCGAGATCCAATTGCAGAGGAAATGTTCAAACTGGTGGCCGAGGCTTACCATGTTTTGAGTGATCAAGAACGGCGGCACCTTTATGACCACAAGGGTCATGCAGGGCTCAAAGAACGCGGTTATCGAGGTTTTAAGCGAACCGAGGACGTCCTGAGAACCTTTTCCTCAGAATTTTTTGACTTCCTTGGTATTTCTGGAACCGGATATCAACGACATCCATCACGCGGAGCTGACATCTGCTTTCAACTTGAGCTTTCCCGTGAAGAGGCTGCCAATGGTGCCAGAAAAAGCATCCCGATTAACATCATGGAAACCTGTCCCCAGTGTCAGGGAAATGGTGTCAGACCATCCTCCACATTGCAATCCTGTTCTTGGTGCGGTGGAAGTGGCACGCACACTGCAACTTCAGGAATATTTACCGCAACAGGCGAATGCCCCAAGTGCAATGGCAAAGGGAGTCTCCGCTCACTCTCGTGCGATTCTTGCAATGGTCAGGGCCGTCGTGAGGTCAAAAAGGATTTGCAGGTAGATATTCCGCCCGGAATACAAAACAACACTCGCCTGAAAATCTCTCGCGAAGGAGACGGTGGCGAACTCAACCATGACTCGGGTGATCTCTATGTGAATATTCAAATCA
>PPDG01000544.1 GCA_002899795.1 Desulfobacteraceae bacterium
AGTCAGCGGGCAGAGAAGATGTTGGAGGTTAAAAGTTAGAGGTTTGAGGCAACAAATCGGACCAAGCAAATTAATAGTGCCTCCACCCTAAAGCGAAGCGCTCCTCCAACCTCCAACCCTATGCTCCATGCCCTATGCGCTTTGCGTCTCTAATTCCTTAACACACCGCCCACAGATCTCGGGTTGATCCGCATCAGTGCCCACGCTCTCATCATGGACCCAGCAACGGGCACATTTCTCTGCTGAAGCTGGTTTTACCTGAATCAGCATTCCCGGTATGTCCACAGCCTCTACGCCGGCTTCAATGCTTTCTGCCTCTGCCAGTCTCACCTTGGAGACAATAAAGACCCGGCTCAGTATGTCCTCCTGGCCACGCAAACGTTCCAAAAGCGGCCCACTGATACCGATAGTAACCTCTGCATCCAGAGAGTGTCCCACTTCTTTATTCTTTCGCGCCAGTTCCAGAGCCCTATTTACCTCCGCCCGGATGTCCAAAATACTCTCCCATTCCTTCTCTACAGCCTCATCTTCATAAGCAGCCACCGGCTCTGGAAGCAATTCCAAGTGGACACTTTCGCTTTTTCCTGAAAAAGCTGGCAGATGCTCCCACAGCTCATCAGCTGTGAATACCAGGATGGGAGCCATAAGGCGCACGAGGGTTACTGCTATTTCAAAAATGGCGGTCTGGGCCGAGCGCCTCTTTTCAGAGGTAGCAGCGGAAACGTAGAGTCGATCCTTCAATACATCCAGGTAAAAGGCACTGAGATCCACGACACAGAAGTTGTGGATGGCATGGTAAATCTTGTGGAATTCAAAGCGTTCATATGCCTGCACCACTCTCTTCGCCAGCTGTTGCAGCCGATGTAGTGCCCAGCGATCGAGCGAATCCATGGAAGCCACTTGGACCCTGTCCCGCTCAGGATCGAAATCGCTCAGATTTCCCAAGAGAAAGCGACAGGTGTTCCTGATGCGTCGATACGCCTCAGAAAGCCGCTGAAGAATTTCTTCCGAGATCCGGATGTCGTCCCGATAATCTTCGGCCGCCACCCAAAGCCTGAGGATCTCGGCTCCATACTTCTCGATGACCTCGTCTGGAGCAATGACATTACCCTGTGATTTAGACATCTTGCGACCCGTACCGTCCACCACAAACCCATGGGTGAGCACCGTACGGTAAGGAGCATGGCCCCGAGTACCCATCGCTGCCAGGAGGGAGCTATGGAACCAACCCCGGTGCTGATCACTCCCTTCCAGGTAAAGATCAGCCGGCGAGTGAAGGTCCTCCCTCGGCTCAAGCACTGCGGCATAGCTCACACCGGAGTCGAACCATACGTCCAGGATGTCCATTTCCTTGGTGAAGGTGGAGCCGCCACACTCGCTGCATTTTGTTCCTGCCGGTAGTAAGTCCACAGCCTCTTCAGAGAACCAGATGTCGGCCCCCTTTTCGGCAAATCGGGAGACCACGTGTTCCTGCACTGCGGAATCGGCCAGAATCTCGTTACACTCCTGGCAGTAGAAGACGGTGATGGGTACACCCCAGGCCCGTTGCCTGGAAATACACCAATCTGGCCGATTTTCAATCATGCCATAAATGCGCTCCTGACCCCAACTGGGTATCCACTCCACCTCTTTTTCGATTGATTGCAACGCTTTATGCCGGAGATCATTGGCCTCCATACTTATAAACCATTGTTCAGTGGCGCGGAAGATAACCGGTTCCTTACAGCGCCAGCAGTGGGGATAAGTATGGGTTATGCTCTCTTTTCTTACCAGATTTCCCTGTTCGGCGATCTTTTCATTGACGCCGCTATTGGCATCGAACACGAACTGACCGGCGAAGTGGGGTACGTCTGCCGTGAAACAGCCGTCATCATCTACTGGAGAATACACCTCCAGATCGTATTTCAAGGCAGTTTCGAAATCTTCGCGACCGTGACCGGGCGCGGTGTGCACGCAGCCTGTGCCCACATCAAGGGTCACATACGGTGCTTGCACTATAATCGACTCCCTATCAATAAAAGGATGGTGACACTTCATACCCTCCAGATCTGCAGCGGCTAACCGAGCCAGGATCTCATAATCGGAGATCTCGGCCTTGGCCATTACTTGCTCCACCAATCCATCCGCCATGATCCACGCTTCATTGCCGAGTCTCACGACCGCATACTCATAGTCCGGGTGGAGAGCAATGGCAAGGTTGGCCGGGATGGTCCACGGCGTCGTGGTCCAGATGATCACAAACACCTTCTGGCCGTTGAGCGCTGACACCTTCTGGCCGAGGTCGTCGATGAGGGGAAACTTCACATAAATGGAGGGCGATTGGTGCTCCTCATATTCTACCTCCGCCTCAGCAAGTGCAGTGCGACAAGAGCTACACCAGTAAATTGGTTTCTTGCTCTTGTACACACTGCCCCGGGTAATAAACTTTCCCAGTTCCCTGGCAATGGTAGCCTCATAGTCATACGACATTGTCAGATAGGGGTTCTCCCAGTCCCCCACCACGCCTAAACGCTTGAACTCCTGCCGCTGGATATCGATGAATTTTTCAGCATAACTACGACAGCGACGTCGCAGCTCCAACTGACTCATCCCCTGCCGCTGTTCACCTAATTCCTTTTCTACCTGGTGTTCGATGGGTAAGCCGTGACAATCCCAACCTGGAACATACACGCTGTCGTAGCCCATGAACTGCCTGGAGCGGACGATCATATCTTTGAGAATTTTGTTGAGCGCGGTCCCCAGGTGAATATGACCATTGGCATAGGGCGGACCGTCATGAAGCACATAACGTGGTCGGCTTTTGCTCACCTTCCTGAGCTTGGCGTACAAATCCAGCTGCTCCCACTTTTCCATGATGACCGGCTCTCTTTTCGCCAGGTCGGCTTTCATGGGAAAATCCGTTCGAGGCAAATTGAGCGTTTTCTTATAGTCCATTCAACTCTCCTAGGCTGTCCAATCTCGCACTGTGCGTGGCAAAATCCAGAAATGCTGAAGTTAACATACCGCCCCGGATTGTCAAGGGAAATGTCCTGTGGTTCGGCATGGACTGGGGTTTCAGTGTTCAGGTTTCGTTGTTCGGGTTTCAGGGTTCAGGACAGATGGAGGTTTCAGTGTTCAGATTTCGGCTTTCTTGTTTCTTTTTCCTGACACCTGAATCCTCAACATTGACACCTGAAACCTGACACCTGGTACCTTAATGACACCTCCTGACATTCATAGTGAATCAACCAAATGGTGCTTGACAAAACACTTAATGTGTAGCATAAGCTACCTCCTTAATAATAAGCTGTCCTTGCAGCAACCAGTAATTCATGGCCATTGCTCATCGTCGATGTTTCTGATAACATTGTTGCTTTTAAGAGTCTAACAACAAAAACAAGGGACTGAATACTATGCCGCGGTCCTCAGGCGCACCATCCATTCTGACTCACGAGAGATTCGCCGAGCGTATCTTTGAGGTGGAACTCGAGCGCTCCATCGCTCGAGCCAATGAGTCCCTGCTTGCCCTCCAACATTCCGATGGCCACTACCGTTTCGATCTAGAGGCCGACAGCACCATACCTGCCGAGTACATCCTTATGATGCACTATATGGATGAGATCGACGATGAACTAGCGGCCAAAATCGCTGTCTATCTTCGTGAACACCAGTGTGAAGGCGGTGGCTGGAATCTTTACTGTGGGGGGGAGTTCGACCTCAGTTGTAGCGTAAAAGCCTACTATGCTCTGAAGTTGGCGGGCGACAACCCTGATGCTCCCCATATGGTGAAGGCCCGCAAGGCCATTTTGGCTCACGGCGGCGCAGCCCGCTCCAATGTCTTTACCCGCATTACTCTGGCTCTTTTTGGCCAGATACCCTGGAGGGGAGTACCTTTCATCCCAGTAGAAATCATGCTCTTGCCCCGCTGGTTTCCCTTTCATCCGAGAAAAGTTTCGTACTGGTCGCGCACCGTAATGGTTCCCCTGTTCATTCTCTGCACCCTAAAACCCCGGGCCAAGAATCCGAGGCAGGTCCACATTTTGGAGTTGTTTACTACGCCTCCTGAACAGGAAATGAACTATTTCCCCATACGCTCCCCTCTCAACCGAGTGTTTCTGGCCCTCGACAAGGCAGGGCGCCTCATTGAGCCGTTCATTCCTCGCAGTGTTCGGAAGCGTGCTATCAACAAGGCAGAAAAATGGTTTATTGAACGACTCAACCACACTGATGGTCTCGGTGGTATCTTCCCTGCCATGGTCAATGCCCTGGAAGCCCTGGAAGTCTTGGGCTATCCAGCAGATCATCCCCATCGGGTGAGCGCCAAGCAGGCCCTTGAAAAGCTCTTGGTAATTGGTGAGGATTCGGCCTACTGCCAGCCGTGTCTATCCCCCATGTGGGATACCTGCCTCGCCGGTGCAGCACTACTCGAAGCAAGCGGAGGCGAACCCACAGACGACCTTTTGCGCGCGCTGGATTGGCTCAAGGAGCGCCAGTTGTCCGATGAACCCGGTGACTGGAGAGAGAATCGCCCTCATCTCAAAGGCGGCGGCTGGGCCTTTGAGTATGAGAATCCACACTATCCCGACCTTGACGATACCGCCGTAATAGCGTGGGTCATGCATCTAACCGGACTGGAACGTTACCGCGAGTCAATACGGCGGGCCGCAGATTGGCTTGCTGGGATGCAGTCAAAAAATGGCGGTTTTTCCAGCTTTGACGCCGATAATACCTACTATTACCTCAATGAAATCCCTTTCGCTGATCACGGGGCCCTGCTTGACCCGCCAACCAGCGACCTCACGGCCCGCTGCATAACCCTGCTGGCGACGGTTGACAAAGTAGGCTATTGGAAAACGATTGCTGCAGGGCTCGATTTTCTACGCCGCGAGCAGGAGGCCGACGGCTCATGGTTCGGGCGTTGGGGCACCAACTATATTTACGGCACCTGGTCGGTGCTGATGGCCTTGGAAGCGGCTGGCGAAGATCCCAACCAACCCTACATCCGGAGGGCGGTGGAATGGCTGAAGTCTACCCAGCGTCCTGATGGCGGCTGGGGTGAAGCGTGCTGCTCTTATGGTGACCCGACCTTGGCCGGCCATGGATGCGATAGTACCTCCTTTCAGACCGCCTGGGCCATGATCGGTCTCATGGCTGCTGGCGAGACCGATTCTCCCCACGTGCGACGCGGTACCGAATATCTACTACAGAGCCAAATGGACAATGGCTTGTGGCAGGATAAGGTGCACACCGCGCCCGGCTTCCCGCGGGTTTTTTACCTGAAATATCACGGCTACGACAAGTATTTCCCCTTGTGGGCCCTGGCTCTCCACCGCAACTTTTTGCGCACAAAAACAACTTGAGAGTACTAGGAATTGTAGCAGCGCTGCAGTCCGAGGCCCGGAGTCTGACCATGGTTCCAATAGGAGCCGACGGCCTCGTTCGGCTGGACGGAACCACTCTCCTAAAGGTCGCCGGCATTGGCGCCAAACGTGCGTTAGCTGCTTCAGAGCTCCTGATAGCTGAAGGTGCAGCCGCCTTGCTTAGCTGGGGCAGTGGAGGGGCGCTTCATCCGAAGCTCTCTCCAGGCAACCTGATCCTTCCCAAGAGTGTGATTGCTTCCCAGAAGGATGTTTTCCCCACTGATGCGGACTGGCATAACCGACTGGTAGCCCGACTGAAGAACCGTCTAGAGATCCATAGCGAACCTTTGGCGCAAAGCCCCAGCGTACTCGCGAGCCCAGTGGAGAAACTCAACTTTTCCAACCAAAACGACGCCATAGCGGTGGATATGGAAAGTGGTTCGGTGGCTGAAATGGCAAGCAGGGCAAACCTGCCCTTCATGGCCATCAGGGCCATTGCTGATACCGCAGACATGGCTATTCCCACCAGCGCCCTCAATGCAATTGATGAATATGGCAGATTGAGGCCAATGCGGCTTTTGAGTAGTCTGGCTCGAAGACCGTCTGATCTGGTCCCGCTTGCTCGCCTTAGCCGAAGTTTTCGTGCAGCTCGAACCACTCTGGAGACAGTGGTGCGACTTGCCGGAAACGATCTTCTGGCCTTTTAGGCGAATATCAAACACATTTTGACAGTGCGACCACAGGGTGTCAGGTGTCCCCGCTGCCGCTTCGCTTCAGACGGGATTTCCGCTTCGCTCCAACAGGCTGTCAGGAAAAAGAAATATAGAAGCTGAAACCTGAAACCCACAATCACCCTAGTGCTCCATCACTCCAAAATAAAGACTCTATCCTCCTCTTTACGTAATTCGTGAGTTCAAATGTTCAGAAAAAGGTAGAGCCACGCGTTGCTGGTAAGGTATTGACCGGAGTGGATTACTATGCCAAACTCGGCGACCATAGCCGACAACCGATAAGGAAGGAACGTGGCCAAAGGCTTTGGAGAGCTCGTGGGCCAGACCCTGGCTAGGTGGGTGAATGTGGCGCACCGTTTTGCCCTGTGGTTTGTTTTACTCGCCTCCATCATAACGGTGGCCCTGCTTTACTACACTGCCAACAACCTCGGCATTAACACCGATACTGCCGAGATGCTCTCTGAAACCCTCCCCTTCCGCCGCAACTACAGTGCTTTCAAGACAGCATTCCCGCAGTACGATGACGCCATGCTCATCGTAATCGATGCAGAGACACCTGAGCTTGCCCAGGATGCCAGTACAGCCCTGGCGGCCCAACTGCAGCAGCGCCCTGACCTGTTCCTGTTGGTTTATCTGCCCGAGGGAGACAGCTTCTTCCAAAAACATGGCCTTCTGTACCTGAATCTCACCGAGCTCAATGACCTGGCGGACAACCTGGCTAATATCCAGCCATTATTGGGGAGATTGACGCGGGATCAAAACTTGCGTGGACTCTTTTCCATGCTGACCGCCGGGGTGGATGCAATTATGGCAGGGGAAGACCTGGATCTGACTCCGGTTTTTGCTCGGATCAAGGAAGCAATTGAGGCCAGTCTTGCCCAGCGATACTATGCTCTCTCCTGGCAGGAACTGATGCTCGGGGCAGAATTAACTCCGGAGGATAGCCGACGTTTGATTCTGGTCAAGCCACGGCTTGACTATGCCAAGCTCTTGCCGGCTGAAACTGCCATGAAGGCCTTGCGGCTTATGGCAGAGGAACTCCATCTCAGCGAAGATCGCGGGGTCAAAGTACGCATCACCGGCGATGCTGCCCTGGAATATGAGGAACTGCTCAGTGTGACCCGGGGTGCGGGGATGGCCGGCATCCTTGCGTTCATCATGGTTGGCATCGTGCTTTTCCTTGGACTCGGCTCTCCCAGGTTGGTGTTCACCAGCCTGGTAACCCTGATTATGGGCCTCATCTGGACCGCTTCTTTCGCCGCTGCCGCTGTGGGCCACCTGAACCTGATCTCCGTGGCCTTCGCCGTCCTGTACATCGGTCTCAGCGTGGATTACACCATCCATTTTTGCTTGCGGTATAAGGAACTGATCCAGCAGTCCACTTCGCACGCCAGTGCTCTCCAGCAGGCTGCCAGCGACGTTGGCAGTTCACTGGTATTGTGCAGTATTACCACAGCAATCGGTTTCTATGCCTTCATTCCCACCGTTTTCGAAGGGGTTGCAGAACTGGGACTCATCTCCGGCACCGGCATGTTCATCAGTCTGATTGCGAACCTTACGCTGTTGCCTGCCCTGCTTAGTTTAATGCCGTTATCCGCTAAAGGCTTGGGGTCCAAATCTGAGCGGAAAAGGGTTGTTGCCGAGTTCCTGGCCCTGCCCACAATGCATGCCAGGTCCATCCGCATCGGAGCACTGCTGCTTGGAGTTGGGGCCGTGCTCCTCCTGCCGTATGTCACTTTCGACAACAACCCCATGAATCTCCGTGATCCTGACAGCGAATCTGTGATTGCCTTCAGGGAGCTGCTTGCCCAGAGCAGAAATTCACCATGGACGCTCACAGTCTTAGCCGCCACCAGAGAGGATGCCACTCGGTATGCCGACAGCCTCAGTCAACTGGAGCCTGTGGAGATGAGCATCACCCTGGACATGTTTGTGCCCACCGACCAAGATGAAAAACTTTCAATTATCGAAGAAATAGGACTGATAGTTGGTCCCGGGCTTTTGCAGATCAGCAGTGGCCCGGGGCCAAGTACAGCTGAGCAAATCGCCGCTATTCATGATTTCTCAGTAACTCTAGAAAAATTCATAGACACCAGCACCAACAGCTCCATTACCAATGGTGCCCGCCGGCTTTACGACGGCTTAGACCGTTTCTTGACCGACCTCGAGGCTCAAGATCCTGCCGGACAAGAGCAGATACTTAAGAACCTTCAAACCAGTTTACTGGGATCTCTACCCACCCGCCTGAACGCTCTCAATACTTCCCTGGAGGCCGAAAAGGTGTCCAAAGAAAATTTGCCAACAGATTTAAGGGAACACTGGGTTTCCAAAGATGGGCGTCACCGGGTCGCGGTTTTTCCCAGGGAGAATCTAAATGAGGATGCAGCCTTGCGCCGTTTCGTTGCTGCGGTCCACTCTGTGGCCCCCGATGCCATAGGCTTTCCGGTAATCTACCTCGAGGCGGGTGATGCGGTGGTTAAAGCCTTTCAGCAAGCCTTTTTGTTATCTCTCCTTGCCATCACTGTACTGTTGTTGATCCTGCTCAGGCCCAAATCAGACGTTCTTCTGGTACTATTGCCCCTGCTTCTCGCAGGGGCTCTCACCGGGGCGGCCTCGGTGCTTTTCCATATTCCTTTTAACTTCGCCAATATTATTGCCCTGCCGTTGCTGTTGGGTATTGGCGTGGACAGTGGAATTCATATGGTCCACCGGATGCGTACTGCGCCGCCTTCCAGTGGTCAGATGTTGCAGACCAGTACGGCGCGCGCGGTGTTCTACAGTGCATTGACCACAATCTGCAGCTTTGGTAACCTTGCCGTGTCTCCACACCGGGGAATGGCGAGCATGGGTATAGTGCTCACCATCGGCATCGGCTTTACTCTGATTTGCATTTTGGTGGTGTTGCCGACGCTCATGATTAAGGGGCAGCAGGTGACACAAGCACCGCCTGGAAATTGAAGCACAAGGGACTGAAAACTAAGCTTAACGGAACGACCCGCACGCCTCGCCTGAAGGCGAAGCCGATGGCGGGCAGGCGCGGGGACGCGGAGAGACGGCGAGAAGGGGAAGTTATACGTTATTAGTTATATGTTATTAGTTGTTCAGTATCTTTTGGGGAATGGGTAGACTTGATAGAACTTCCAAGATATTCAGTACTGTCTTTTCCGTATAACCTATAACTTATAACATCTTTGTGCCTTGAGCCTTGCGCCCTGAGCCTTGTGCCCTTTACTCCATGCTCTTTGCTTTTAACTCGAACGGTACAGCGCATGAAGACTTTCATAACAGGAGCTTCTGGCTTTGTGGGCTCGGCGGTTTTGCGCCAGCTTATTGAGGCAGGACATACCGTAGTCGCACTACTGCGACCGAACAGTGACCGAAGCAACCTCGACGGCTTACCAGTTGAAATTGTGACCGGTGATTTAACTGACCCTGACTCTTTCGCACCCACCCTTGCCAACTGTGACAATCTCTTTCATGTGGCAGCGGATTATCGCCTCTGGGTCCCCAGACCGGATGACATGTATGAGACAAATGTGACCGCAACCCGCAACCTCATGCTCGCTGCAGCCCGGGCAAGAGTAAAGCGTGTTGTCTACACCAGCAGTGTGGCCACCTTGGGTCTCAACTCCGATGGGACTCCAGCCGACGAGACTACTCCGGTTACCCTTGCCGACATGATCGGCCACTACAAGCGTTCCAAGTTTCTTGCCGAAGCCGAGGTGCAACGACTCGCGGAGGAAGAGAACCTACCCGTGGTGATTGTCAATCCATCAACCCCCGTGGGTCCGCGCGACATCAAACCCACCCCGACGGGCCGCATGATTGTAGAGGCCGCCTCCGGACGGATGCCGGCCTATGTGGACACTGGCCTCAATTTGGTTCACGTGGATGACGTGGCTGTGGGACACCTGCTGGCTTTTGACCGTGGCACCATCGGCAGACGATATATTTTAGGAGGTCAAAACCTGACTCTGAAAGAAATCTTTATCCAAATCGCAGCCAGCACCGACCGGCCAGCACCGAGGGTGCGTCTGCCGCATAATCTTATCTTACCCATTGCCTACGTTGCCGAGGGGTGGGCTCGCCTCGTGGGTGGCAGAGAACCCCGGGTCACAGTGGATGGCGTGCGCTTAGCAAAAAAGCACATGTTCTTTTCTATCGACAGAGCAAAACATGAACTGGGCTTTACTCCCCGACCAGTGGAAGAAGCACTCCGCGACGCTGTGGCTTGGTTCCAGCAACACGGATATCTGCAATCAAAGAATCCAGTAGTCAATTAGTTGATTAGAAAATGGTAATCTGTGAAGAACTAACCTATTTGACTAATTCTCTAGTTTTCTAATTCTCTAATAAACCTATCCTGTACTCTGTCCTCTGCCCTCCACCTATTACAACAAATGACAGCGAAGCGTAGTGACCCAATGACGG
>PPDG01000185.1 GCA_002899795.1 Desulfobacteraceae bacterium
CTTTCTGCTCCCCTAGGGGTCTGGGTCGTCCCAGGCAACCACGAGTTCCACCGTCGTAACAGTACGAGTACCTTTCTGGTCGAGGAGGCCGGCTTCCAGTTACTGCGCAACCGCTGGGCCGAAGTTCGACCCGGCCTGGTCATGGCTGGCGTAGACGATCTTACAGCCAGCCGCCGCTCTGGTCAGGGCGGCGATCCCATTTCGAAGGCACTCGCAGGTCGACCTCCGGGTGCAACCATCCTTCTCTCACACACACCGTGGCAGGCCGACAAAGCAGCGACAGCCGGTGTAGGCTTGATGCTTTCTGGCCACACCCACGGAGGGCAAATTTGGCCTTTCGACTATTTGGTCAAACGCATCTACCCGCTGCTTGAAGGCCGGTATGAGGTAGACGGCATGACGGTCATTGTCTGCCGCGGTACGGGCACTTGGGGCCCGCGCATGCGCCTCTGGCGTCCCAGCGAGATTCTCCGGCTGAAGCTGCAAACGGGGAGAAAGCAGGATATAAGTAAATAAGACGAGCTGTAAAAGTGTCAGGTTTGCTCTGGACTCTTGCAGTCATCGAAACCGGTTTGCTTATTGATAATTGTTCATTTCCATAATACCTGGATATCAATAAGTGAAGGAGGCTTCAATTGTTAAAGAGAGTTGGCAGGAATGTCATTGATGACCCTGAGCCGGTTGATGTATAATTCCAGTTGACATAAAAAGCAAAAATAACCAATCCGTGGGGAAGACCCTTATGGGACATCGAAAAGCGTCCTATATAATTGTTCTGTTTCTACTTATGAGTATTTGGACAAACAGTGTGATGGGCGAGGTCTGCTTGTGCGGCCAAGCCTGCCGGCATAGCCTGCAAAGCAAGTTAGAGGCAGGAGTAAAGTCCTCATTTCATATGCGTTGTTGTGGGACTAATTGCAATAGCTGCAATATGGAAAAAGGACAAACTCTCAAAGCGACGAATACTTCCACCCCGACTGGTGGTGCGAAAATCCTTGATACAACACACATCATGTTTGTGTTGGTTGATTATCCTAGTACCACTAATGTCCTCAACGATTTTGGTGTTTTTTATGCCTGCAGAACATTACCATCCTCTCCGATTTACCTGCAAAACCTCTCCCTACTCTGTTAATCCTTTCAGAACTATTCCTGACTCTTCTCAAGACAATGGCTTATTTTTCTAAAAACCGTCTTCATTCTGGTAAAGAACGGGAAGGCGGCAGGTGGCTAGCATTTGGATCAATTGTCAGTTCTTAAAACTTGGTGTTATAAGGGAGAATTATATGAGCACAAAAAGAAGTATTATTCTTCTGGTGGCACTTTTGTTGATGGCGAACGGGGTATTCTATGGCGCCTTGGCTGACCACGGCGAACACAGAGGAAAACGATGGTATCAAAAAATATTCGATTGGGATGATGACGATGATGACGACGATGATCATCATATAGATAATCGACGTGGTTCGAAGCATTCCAGTAAACGTTACCTGAATCCGGTAAGTAATCCAACTTACAATGAAGAGTGTGGGGCTTGCCATTTTGCCTATCAGCCTGAACTGTTGCCTTCAGGTTCTTGGAAAAAAATTGTTGCTGGACTCTCGGACCATTTCGGAGAGGAGATCGACCTTGATCTTGAGTCCAAAAAGATCATTGCCGAGTATCTTAAAGCGAACGGAGCAGAATATTCCGCTGCGAAGCGGGCGGTAAAGATCATGCGAAGTCTGAGGGGACAGACTCCCATGAGAATTACGGATGTTCCTTACATCCGGCACAAGCATCAGGATGACGATATTCCAGCCGATGCCTTCCAAAGGGAATCTGTAGGATCCATGTCAAACTGTATCGCTTGTCACACCACCGCTGAGAATGGGATTTACGACGATGATCATGTTGTCATTCCTCGGTGATTGGATTTGCAACTATTCAGTTAACAAGCATTGGACAAATGACAGAAGATAGATTTTACCGGTTGGGTCAATATAAGATTATTGAAAAGCACAATGGTGCGCTATGGTGGGAGTCTTACGGTGGCTTTAGTAGTGTTAGGGGTGGGAAATGCTTCATAGAGGGAGCTATTTTATTCCTTGGAGCTAGTGAAACTAAAGAGCATGGATATTTATTACTAGAGTTTAAAGAACATCTGAATCAGTTGCCGAGATGGCAGAAAACCAAATATTACTGCCCAAGCTCTACAATTTATTCCTGCAAAACAAGCAGAAGATGCCTCCTGGAAGAGCGGGATATAAAGCCAGACAGGGGGACGGAGAGGATTAAGAATAATGCTTACGCTGAAGTCACAAAAGGCAGAGGGATCATAGCAAAACAATCGGTAGCAACAGAAGTCATTATCAAGATTAAGGTAAGGGCCGCTGAAACATTGGAATTATTGAGAGGTTGGTTAAGTAAAATTAAGTCTTGATCTTTACTAGAAGCTGTGTGTCTCCGAAGTGACCTAGGGTTTTTGATAGCTGCTGTTTATGCAAACTTCTGGAAGTCTCAGAAAACTTGCCATACGCATACCATATCTAAACTCTTATAGAGCTTTACCTCTTGCCAAGAAACCTAAAATCCGGGCTAGAAAACCTGGGCCTCAGGGCCAGTCCACGATCCCGCCTTGCGGGGGTCAGAGTTCGATGCCTTTGCCGGTAAAGATTGCGAGCTGTTTTGGAGTACTGGAATATTGGAGGAAGAGAAATTCCAAATCACAAAGACTGAGGTTTCAGGTTTCAGTGTTCAGGTTTCAGCTTTTATGTTTCTTTTTCCTGACACCTGACACCTGACACCCTGAGACTTAGTGCTTGGAGTTTGGGATTTCATCTACTCTATTTTTTTATCCTGTTCTATGTGCCTTCGACCCACGAGCGGACAAATTGCGCCTGTATCTCCGTCTCCGGCGAAGGAAGATGTGAGATGGGATCATTCTGACGAAGTGTGCTGAGCAAGTCCAGGGCAGCCTCCCCAACCCCCATACCGTGGCGAGCCAGGTAACAACCAACCGCGGTCCCTGTCCGCCCCCGACCTCCCCAACAGTGGAGATAAACGCGAGGATTCTGCTTAATTGCACGATCGATTTCATCCAGGATTGCAACCATACCCTCAACAGTTGGAACATCGGTATCCCGAATGGGCATATGAACCAGCTTTATGGGAATGTCACCCTTTGCTGCGATGTTTTCTAACTGTTGTTCATAGGGAACGAATGTCTCGCCGCTAAAATTGCGTTCATGTTCTTCCATGAGGTTAATAACCTGGCGGACCCCATGATCAAGAAGTCCCTCAAGCTTTCTCTGGGCTGTTGAGGGGTTCCGACTGCCGGGGTAGTAACCTGCGAGGAATTTTCCAGGCACCACCCAGTAAGAGCGAGGAAAGGGTACTGTCTGTTTTTTCATATCTTGTCACCAATACCTTCATTGTCATTAGGGCTTAAGCCCGTCATATGTGGTCATTTGGCCACTAATGTGGCCGTCACTACGCTACGCTGTCAATATGCCTTCGGCGTCATTTATGGTCATTAGGTCACTACGCTACGCTGTCATTCAGTGTTAACTGTAATTGTGGCGCTAAAACAACTTAATGACGGCCGTAAGGCCTAATGACGGGCGTAGCCTTCATGACAACGAAGCGCAAGCGCGCGAAGTGTAATGACTTGTGGGTGTCTGTACTGCCTGTCTGCTGCAGGTTGTCCACTGCCAACAGTTAATCTTCTGTCAGCTTGTTGAACAAATGCGGCTTGCGGTCCCTGAGAAACGGCATGGAGGAACGAACCTCCGCTACCGTGGCCGGATCAATGTCGGCTAGCAACAAGGTTTCCTTGTCCTCGGCGTGGGCCAGGACCTGGCCAAGAGGATCGATAATGGCCGAGCCCCCGAGAAAAGTGAGATCGCCACCTTCTCCAACCCGATTCACCCCCACCACAAAACACTGACTCTCCACAGCACGGGCTCGGAGTAGCAAATCCCAGTGGGATTGGCGAGCAGCCGGCCAGGAAGCGATGACCAGGATGAGTCCGCACTGGTCGACCACAGTGCGAAAAAGTTCGGGAAAGCGCAGGTCATAACAAACGAAACAAGCAGCATTCATTTCTTCCAGTTTGAACACCACAGGCCAGTCACCAGGGTCATAGCTTCCGTCTTCTCCCAACAAAGCAATCTGATGAATCTTGGCGTAGAGCGCAAGGTCGTTTCCATTACGGTCCACAGCCAGAGACACGTTTTGTGGTCCACCATTGTCTCGCTCCAGGACAAAGCCACCAACGACCACCATGTCCAAGTCGCGGGCCAAGGTGCGCAACAGAGTGGGCGTGGCTCCTTCCAAAGGTTCAGGCGTGATGGAGGTGTCCATTGAAAATCCGGTGGAAAACATCTCCGGCAAAACAAGCAAATCTGCGCCCGCCTCCCTGGCTTGAGCCGCTAAACGCTTGGCTTTATCGTGGTTAGCTGGTCGGTCGTGCCAGGCTATGTCCATCTGTACCGCCGCCACCTTCATCTTAGCCACCTCCGTAGCCCACATTATTTATGGCCGTCGCAGAAATAGGAAAACTGAATAACCGCTAGTCCCTATATCATAACAGTAGAAAGCCTTGCTATTCAAAAAAGTACTGTTGTGGTCATTTCTATCTTCCTTGACACGGTTAGACAAGGTTGGTATTTGTTCTTTGTAAGTTATCCGAAGTTGCAAATTTTCAGCAAGGGCAGAGGCGGCAATAAATGGCGGACAAACTCTCGCTGTTCCAGGATTGATGTGGAGCAGACCAGCCGGATTATAAGGAAAAATTATGTTCAGGACGGATGATAATTACAACCTTTACTATGATGGGACAATATCAGGAGAGCAAGAGACTGCCTTTCAAACGTTGATCGCAGAACACCAGCTATCACCAAAATTTACAGAACTACTCAAGAGACATCATAATTTTGGGATCAAGAATTCATACGATGATCACAAAAAACTCCTTTGGATTTTCTATAAGGTTTTTGGATCTTTCGCGATCACCATTTTTTACGCCGAGGAGGGACATCCACCCGGATGTGAGTATCAGTCGAAAGTTGATTATTTCGTCGATGCAAATGGGAATTACGAGTATGAAATGAAAAGCAGCCTCTTTAAATATGATAACTACGCAAAGTCGGACGAATGCAAGGAAAGGATTGAAAAGGGATCAACTGGCTTTGAGAAAGACTGTAAAGTAAGAGGAAACATGCGGGAAATGCAATTCGAACCTTTCGTAAAGAGCTTAACAGCCGACGACTAAGCCCCAGACCCATAGCATTGGGGTGTGGGTTTTTTTCTTCGAATCTCACTGTTCGTAAACTGGTTGTTTTGGCTTCATACTTTCCAATATGTAAGTTCTCTGCTAAGATGCGGTCCATATTTATTCGGCATAATTGCCTCAGTCCAGCCACCATATTGATAACGGGCGCATAACAAGATCACACATCTCTGTGGCTGCGAGACAGACCCATCACCTCAGGAAGGGGGCACCCACGTGTCGGTTGGGACGGAAAGACGGCGGCATTTAAGGATAGCGGTGAACTGGCCTGTAATCGTGGTAACGCCTCAACTGTACATAGGCGGAGAGGCGGTAAATATCAGTATAGGGGGTGCGAATATTCGTTGTACGACAGATCCGGAACGAACCGGCCCCCTCCGCATGGCTTTCAAAATACCCATACGAGAAGAATTTTTGCAGGTGACCGGCGTTGTGGCCTGGACAAAGTCATTCGAGCAGATGGATGATTTTTATTCCTGGGAAACGGGCGTGAGGTTCACGAGTTTTATTGGTGATAGCCGCAAACACCTTTTCGAAGTGATTTCAAATATTTGTGATCAGAGTAAGTGAAAGAACTATTGTCGATTGCAACTTTGGCTGCGATTTGATAGATAGATCAATCTATCTTGCCCGGTTGTTGGGACCGAGCAAGTTACATAGGATTTGAAACATGGCTACTCCTCAGGGCAGGCGCCAGTATTCTAGGACCAGTGTCAAATGGCCCGTAACTGTACTGACCTCTCAGGACAAAACAGAGGGGGAGACAGAAAATGTGAGTCCCACAGGGGCGCTTATTTCGTGCACAGTTGTGCCACTATCGAAGGGTAGCATTCGTTTGGTAATCAAAGTCCCAGGTCACCAGTCAATAAACGTTGCCGGTCAAGTGGTGTGGTCTAAAGTTCTCAACAATAAAGGTGCTCCATCTTTCGGGGTGGGCGTCCAATTCACCAAGATTTCCGAAAATGATAGCCATTTTCTGCGAGAGGTGATTTTAAAGCGCTATGGCAAAATGATTAACCGCTTGATCGCAAAAACCGAGCAACCGCCACCTAATCAAGAGGGTAGATAACGGTCAAACGTAGAACTGCCCGCGTATTTCAAAAAGCCTAGACCGGTCCCCCGCCATTACCATCTCGCCCGTGACCTCTCCAGTTTTTCAAACTTATAGCCCGGATATTTCATGAATTCACGCCCTGGCGTGACTGCGACCACGGATCGGAAAAACAAGAATATTGCGAGGACTTGGGCTGGTGCTTTATAGTATACTGGGTGCTCATTCAACATCGAAAACCTGATCCTTAGGACTCGGTCAGAGACAGTTGGTGTTGCTTGAGGTTATTTAGTGCAAACTTTCAATCCCGCTTTGAGCGGGATTGAGGCTGTTTTATATTTGGAATATCGAATTTCGAACAAGGAATTTCGAACAGCAGAAGTTTTAAAAAATATGACAAATAAGACAATGTTTTTCACTTCGATATTCTGCGGTTCCTTGTTCTGCGGTTCTGCTGTTTATATTCTCGGCGACATGATAGCTGATAGTTGAATGCTGAGCGCTGGTCGAGGAGAGCGGATCCGGCGGTTTTGCAGACCCTTCCCGGTGGAGTCAAAGCTGGGTCTTTCACCGCGTAGCGGGATCTTCAAAGCGCCCGGACTCTTTGCTCGGAAAGAGGAGAACATGGGAAGCGCGGACGAAGTTGTGATTATTGTGGACGAGGAAAACAACGAGGTTGGGGCTGTGCCCCGGCGGGAGATGAGAGCTGGTCGGCTCCCTCACCGGGCAACCTACATCCTGGTTTTTAACTCCCGGGGGGAGCTTTATGTCCAGAAGCGCACACAAACGAAGGATGTTTTCCCTGGTTACTATGATGTGGCCGCAGGTGGGGTTGTGCTAGCAGGAGAGAGCTATGAAGAGGGAGCCGTGCGCGAGCTTGCAGAAGAACTTGGAATTCGGGGGACACCACTGGCGACGCTCTTCGATTTTTACTATGAAAATGAGTACATTCGGTTATGGGGTAGGGCTTTTTCCTGCGTGTATGACGGTAACCTGGTGCTGCAAGAGGAAGAGATTGAGAGCGGCTCGTTCATGAAAGTGGACGAGGTACAACTGTTAGCCGAAACAGAGCCATTCACTCCTGACTGTCTCTATGTGTTGCAGCGCCATCTCGGCGCCAGGAGGTAGTGTCTCGAGTCTGCACTCGCGTTGCCCAAAAACTTAAATATTGGACACAGATGAACACAGATTACCAGGGAATATCTCTAACGGAGATCATCGGGACTGCAGGGAGCTTCAAAACCTGTGTCCTAATTTATCAAGATCGTGGCCTAGAGGTGGTTGTAGCATGACCGAGAAAATACATATTGAAGAATTGCCCATAACAGAGAAATTCATGCGACAGAAGAGACTCATTCAAGACAGAGGTGAGCTCGCTCTCATAGAAGATGGAATGGAGTTTCAGCATCTTGGCTATTTTAGCTTAAAAAAGGGAAAAGGTTATTACCGGGGAGGCCACTATCACCAAAGAAAGGTGGAGCATTTCTACATGGTGAGCGGTAGGATTCTCGTTCAACTCGTGGATCTCGACACCGGGAAAAAATCTGAGGTTGTCATTAGGGAGGGGCAGCGAGTTACTATCTATCCAAACTGCGCCCATCGCTTTGAAGCCGAGGAAGAGGCTCAGGTAATAGAATACTACAATTCAATGTACGACCCTGAGGACGATATTCATTACAGTGAGTTCTAAGTTTCATTGACCTGACAGCGAAAATTCAGGTGGTACCAGGAGACAAGGGCTGGAGTAATGCAGTATTTTTTAAATCTCAAATTCCAAGCACAAAATCTCAAGGTTATAGGTGCCAGGTGTCGGGTGTCAGGTATCAGGAAAAAGAAAGAGAAAAGCTTAATACTGACACCTGAACACTGAAACCTTTACTTCATGGACAACATGTGAGCTGGACATCGCCTACCGGTTTTGGCTAAGTTAAAATGAATAGGGGACATAAGGGTATTTTTCTGATAATGTCGACCAGTTCGTGTGAGGTGTCGTTACTATGACCGCGTCTGATCCTTCCAATTCTCAGTCACTTCTTCTGATGATAGCCGGAGCCAAAGGAGCTGTTGGTTCCACCGTCGCGGTGGCCTCTACGGCCATGCGATACCAGCCAGAATTGGTCTTGCCAAGCTTAACTACGAAACACATGTTGCCCGGTTTGGATTCTTCCCAGCCAGTTCAGGTGGTTGGCTGGGATGCAACTGATACGACGCTGCTTGCAGCCATAGGGGCTCAGGGGGTGCTTTCGGAAGACATATGGAAGCCGTACGCGGACGAACTCGAACAGGTACAGGTGAGAACACCACCTTCAGAAAGCCTGGACTTAAAGGACCAGGTTGAACAACTGAACCAGGACATCCAGGAGTTTAGAGCTCTTTATCCCAATACTAAGGCTGTGCTCATCAACCTGCTGCCCGCGGCTGTTACAGAGAATTTGCACCGCTTTAAGAGCCTTTCCCAACTATATTCTGAATTCGACCCCATAAATCTCCCTGATCTCTCCTACACCATCGCAGCGGTTCTCGCTGGTGTTCCTGTGGTTAATTTCACCCCAAATGAGGTGGAAATCCCAGTGGTAATAAATGAGGCTGTTAAGCGAGGTGTCCCAATATCAGGGCGCGATGGCAAAACCGGCCAAACCTATCTAAAAGTTGTATTGGCTTCAGCCTTGAAGGCCAGAAATCTGTTTGTGGATGGCTGGTACAGCCTGAACATCCTCGGCAATCAAGATGGGAAAAACTTGATGGATCCCAAGAGGGCTGCAGGGAAGTTGTCGAACAAGACTGAAATTCTCGATGAAATTCTTGGTTATCCCGTCGGTGAGCGATATGGCGTTTCTTCCCACCAGGTTCAAATCGGCTACTATCCCCCCCGCGGTGACGCCAAAGAAGCATGGGATGTGATTGACTTTTTCGGCTTGTTCGGACTGCCCATGAGCATCCGGTTGAATTTGCAGGGTAGGGATTCAGTTCTAGCGACTCCCCTTGTCTTGGACCTGGCCCGCTGGATGGTTGTCCTTCAGGGGGCAGGTCGCTCCGGCCCGATCCCCGAACTGGCATTCTACTATAAGCAACCAGTAGGTGATGATCCTCCCGTGACCTTTCAAGACCAGCTTTCCAGGCTTCGCGAGTTGGCTCTGGAGTGCGAGAAGGTATTAGCAGACAAGGGGCGGGAGGCAGAAGGCAGTAAACAGTAGACACTAGGCACTAAGGACAAGCACTGAACAATGATACTTGGCTACAGCACCAATGCCTTTGTGAAGTTCTCTGTTTTCGAGGCAGTGGAGAAGATCGGTCGCTTGGGCTTTGGGGGGGTAGAGATCATGTGCGACAGACCACATCTCTATCCTCCTGACTACGGCGAGGAAAACCTAACCCGACTGAAAACCTTAATCGATGATCAGGGCCTCAAAGTTACCAACCTGAACAGCTTTACCTTGTTTGCAGTCGGAGACACCTACCTCCCATCCTGGATTGAACCCCAGGAGGAAAGAAGGGAAATTAGAATCCAGCACACCTTACAATGCTTGAAAGTGGCCGACTTTTTCGGTTGTAAAAATATATCCGTGCCACCCGGCGGGCCAGTGGGTGAGATCTCGCGAGAAAAGGCCATGACCCTGTTTCATCTTGGACTGGAGAGGGTCGCTCCTTTAGCGCAGGAACTGGACATAAAGATACTGGTCGAGCCCGAGCCAGATCTATTGATGGAAAACACCAGGGAATTCAAAGAGTTCATTGTAGATATCAAATCGCCTGCCATCGGGGTGAATTTCGATATTGGACACTTTTTTTGCGCAGGGGAAGACCCTAGTGAGGCCTTTGAAGAACTTTTCGAATGGATAGGTCACGTTCATCTCGAAGACATTGACGCGAACCGGGCACACAATCATCTTGTTCTCGGCCATGGAGCCATTCAATTCCAAGAAGTTTTCAAGACCATGATCAACCTTGGGTATGAGGGCGACATCAGCCTTGAACTTTATCCGTATGTGGACACGCCCGAGGAAGCAGGCAGGGAAAGTCTGGAATACCTCCGCGCCTTACTTCAAGATGTCGGCCTGGATCTAGGCTTCTAACACCCCAGAGACAAGTCTAGCTAGTATCCATCCGGAAACTCTAC
>PPDG01000071.1 GCA_002899795.1 Desulfobacteraceae bacterium
ACGCCCATCTTCTTCGCGCTCGCTGCGCTCCGCTCAGTCCCGCAAGCGGGTTCCCAGTTTCGTGGTCTCGCGACAGCAATTCATGAAATATCCGGGCTAGCAACAGAAGTGGTTACAACCGTGCATTCAATCATCAAAATCGAGGTGAGCGATGGTTCGGCAAGGCACAATTTACGCTGACGCCCATGGCGCAATCAAATGGCTGGGAACTCTGGTGATCTGCATTGCTTTGAGTCTGCTGCCACAACAGACACCTGCCCAGGAAAAAGAGCCAGTCTTGACTTTAGAGGAGAGTATCCAACTAGCATTGGAACGCAACCTGGAGGTGCAGGTGGCGAAAGAGGAGATTCGGTTCGCTCGTGAGGGGAAAAATAGAGCAAGAACAGGCTTTTTGCCGAGACTGTCTGCAGATTATGAATACCGCCGTCTCAGCGAAGCGAGCACAACCGTAGGTGGTATTACGGCTGAAAATGCGGACCAGGATCAATACAGATTCACAGGTACCGTCGCACAACCCCTTTTTAGCGGATTTGAAATCCTCTCCAACTACCAGTTGGCCAAGCTCGGTCTGGATGTGGCCCAGATTCAGCTACAAAGAACCCGATTAGACTTAATCCTGGCGGTCAAGAAATCATATTTCGAGATTTTGCGGGCGGAGAAAATCAGCCAGGTAGCTGAACAGTCCGTGCGCCAACTGCAAGAAGGGGTTCGGGTGGCTCAGAACTTTGTCCAGGTGGGGATGAGGCCTAAGGTTGACGTGCTTGATGCAGAAACCCGCTTGGGGGAGGCCGAGTTGCAACTGATTGTAGCTAATAACGATACTGGGGTGGCAAAAGCTCGTTTCAATACAGTGCTACGCCAACCCATAGATACTTCAGTGGCGGTGGTGGATATCCTTACCACCGAATCCTATGAAAGATCCTATGAGTCCAGTCAGCAGATCGCCTTGCAGCACCGGCCTGAGCTGCTGGAGGCGAATAAGAATGTGGCCATAGCCGAAAAGGAGGTAACTCTGGTAAAGAGCGACTACTATCCCGATGTAACTCTGTCGGCCAATTACTACCGGCGAGGTGATGATCCAACGGTGGACGGCAGCGATTTTGTGGATCGGGAAAACTGGGACATCGTTGCTGGTGCCACCTGGACTTTCTTCGAATGGGGTAAGACCCGGTATGCCACCAACCAGCAACGAGCGCGTCTGCGCCAAGCCCAAGAGAGTCTGGAGCAGATCAAAGATGGTATTCTTCTGGAGGTCAAGACCGCTTTTTTGTCGGTGCAAGCCGCAGAACGAGGTATCCGAGTGGCCGCGAAAAGTGTTGAGTCTGCAGAGGAAAACTTCCGGATCAGCCAGGAACGCTACAAGGAACAGGTGGCCACCGCTACTGAAATACTTGATGCTCAGACCAGGCTGACCCAGGCAAGAACAAACTACACCAATGCCCTGGTGGTTTTTAACTTGGCCCGAGCTGCATTGGTTAGAGCCATGGGTCTGGAGTATGAACCCACTTGAGAATGACACCCTGGGCAGGTCCCGCTATCTGACTTGTCTCTGCTAGGCTCAGATCACTTATTATGGTGATCTTCTTACTTGAATGGCTTTTATGCCTGTGATAATGTGTGCTCCATTGTCAGTGCTGGGTGTGGCTAAGCGCTGGGAATCCCAGAGTGTTTCAACTCTGAACGGCTGCCCATGATTCAACTCTATCACGTGTACAAGGCCTACGGCGGCGAGCAACACGCCCTGCATGATGTGACTTTGACCGCCGATAAAGGCGATTTTTTGTTTATCACTGGCCCCAGTGGGGCTGGAAAGACCACCCTGCTCAAGCTCATCTTCTGTGCCGAACAGGCAACCCGAGGCCAGCTCCTAGTAGATGGAATCAATCTGCAACGGTTGAAGCGCTCTGGTGTTCCATACCTCAGGCGGAAAATAGGCGTTGTTTTTCAGGATTTTAAGCTCTTGGGAGAGCGCACTGTTTTTGCCAATGTGGGGTTGACTCTGGAGGTGACCGGACGGCCTCGGGCCTACATCGAAAAGAAGGTTCGGCAGATATTGCGGTTGGTGGGACTTGATGCCAAGGAAAACCACCTTTGTTGCAGACTGTCCGGTGGTGAACAACAGCGGGTTGCCATTGCCCGGGCAGTAGCTGCCAATCCAATCATAGTCTTGGCAGACGAGCCCACAGGGAATCTTGACGATGAAATCACCCTGGAGATCTTGGAATTGTTCAGGGAGATAAACCGTCGTGGTACGACGGTGGTGTTGGCAACACACAACAGGGAGCTCATAGAGAAAGTCCCAGGCGCCAAGGTGGGGATACTGCGTCAGGGACGGCTGGTGGCTGCAGGGGTCGCCAGGCAGGTCATGGCTCAGCGCTCGGCCTTGGAGATAAGCTCTCAGGGGGTGTTGTAACGGAATGCGCATAGGTCTGCTGGTCTATTTTCTGCGAAAGGCCCTGGAAAACATCTGGACCAACCCGTTTCTAAGCTTGGTGACACTCAGCACCATCGCTATCTCCATGCTTATTCTGGGACTCTTCTCCTTGATATACTTGAATGTGCAGCAGTCTTTGCACCAGATGGGTGGTGAGCTCCAAATCACAGCATATCTCCAAGAGACCATCTCTTCCGAGCAGGCTGAAGTGCTTCGCAGTAAGGTTGCTGATTGGCCAGAAGTAGAAGGAATTACTTACATCAGTAAGGAACAGGCTCTCGCTCGTTTTCGTAGCCAACTGCGGGAGTACGCTGGAATACTGGAAGGGCTCAAGGAAAATCCCCTTCCAGCCTCCCTGGAACTGACATTGATGCCCCAGTATGGCCGGTCTGGAAACATCAAAGAGCTCTCAACCCGTTTGGGACGGTTGTCCGGAGTAGCAGAGGTCCAGTATGGTAGAAAATGGATGGCGAAATTGAGGGTCTTTGTCGAGGTGATGAAGCTGGTGGGTATTACAGTGGGGGGACTTCTTCTCATTGCCACCATATTCGTAATCTCCAACACAATCAAACTGACTTTTTATTCCCGGCGGGAAGAGTTGGAAATCATGCGGTTGGTGGGGGCCACAGATTTTTTTATCAAGGCGCCTTTTCTCATAGAAGGTCTGTTGCATGGTCTGGGAGGCGCATTGCTGGCGGCTGGCGGTTTATCATTGCTTATCCTGTTTCTGTTTTCGCATCTGGACTTGCCACTGAGACTTGCCGTGATGGCAGGATCCCTGCCCACGGGCCAATTGGTTGCGGGATTTCTCGGTCTTGGCCTGCTCCTCGGTGTCCTGGGGAGTATGGTTTCCCTGAGGAGATTCTTACGACCATGAGTCGAGTACTTTTAGCCTTGCTCGTTTTGCTGCTCTGCGTGCCAGCCTCAATGGTGTTGGCGGAAAAGGCGCAGAAGACAAAACAGAATGTTCAGGTCCACAAAGAGAAAATAAGTGAGGTTCAGAAAGAAATAAAGAGGGGCCAGGCGCAGATTAACGAGATGCGCCAGAAAGAGCGGTTGATCCTTGATCGGCTGGATCAAATGGAGCTGCAGCTTCAACTGATCCGCGATAATTTGGAGAAGCGGAGAAGGGAGCGGACTCTCTTACGAAGGGAGGTCGCTGAAAAGCGTAAGAGACGCAAACAGTTGGACCATGAACTGGAGCAGCTCCGGGCTCTGTTGGCTCAGAGACTGGAGGCGCTCTACAAATTTGGCAGGCACGCATATCTTAATGTTCTGGCTTCGGCCGTTGATGTGAGCGGATTTCAACATCAGTGGGTTTATCTCCGGGCGGTGGCTGAACAAGACAGTGCGCTCATCGGTCAGTTTATCAAGCGGCAGCAAGAGGAAGAGAAACTTACCCAGGCGCTCGCTTCCCGGGAAGAGAAACTCGGCAGGCTGGTGGCCAAGATCGGTCAAGAAGTGGAGGAGTTGGAAAAGGTCAAACGTGAGCAGGTAGCTTTGTTGCAGGATATCCACAATCAGGAGGAGATGTACCAAAACTATGTGACAGAGTTGGCAGCGGTTTCCCGTGAATTGAAGAATAAAATTGAAGAGTTGCAGCGGAAGACCGGGAGGAGCAAGGCTAGAATCCAGCCGCAAGGTGGTTTTGCCAGCAAGAAAGGGGCTCTACCATATCCAGTCCAGGGTAAGGTTATGTCTCGCTTCGGGCCAAAACAGCATAAGAAATTTGGCACTAAAATTCGTAGCAAAGGCATTGAACTAACCACCGAACCACTGTCTCCAGTGGTCGCCGTCTACGGTGGACAAGTTCTTTATTCCGAGTGGGTGAAAGGGTACGGCAAGGTGATCATCATAGATCACGGTGACAAGTACTACACTCTCACTGCCCATTTGGCGGAGGTGTTGAAGCAGACTGGTGCAACGGTAGAGTCGGGGGAGATCATTGGCTATGCAGGGTATTCTCCCATTGAGCAAAGCGGGGGCAAGGTTTATTTTGAAATCCGTCACCTTGGCAAAGCCATTAACCCGGAGGCGTGGTTGCTCCCTGCGTTGGCTAGTACAGCAGGCGCTAAGGCTCGATAGGGGCACGAGACTTGCAGGATATGTCACCTTCATCGGCGGAATGTAATCACAAACGCTGGGGTGTCCGGGGGTCGCTAGTCTTTCGATTCATGAATTCTGTTGAGAATTTATTCGATCAAGACTAGTGCTGGGTTAGCAAAATTACTAAATATCTGCTATTTTACAAAGTACACTTTATTTGCTGATCGAAGCACTAGGGAGGATGCATGTCGATTCGTAAACTTAGATTGACCATTTTGGCCGTCATATTGGTAGGATTGGTTGCGGTTTTTGCCTGGGAGCGGCTAAGCATTCAGAAGGTATCTGCCGAGGACAAAACCGTCTACGAGCAACTACAGGTATTCAGCGATGTCCTTGACATTGTACAAGAAAATTATGTCGAGGAGGCGGACAGTAAGGAGTTGGTCGAAGGTGCCATCACCGGCATGCTGAAGACGCTGGATCCTCACTCCTCCTATCTTAATCCTGATGCTTACAAAGAACTGCAGGTGGAAACCAAGGGTAGTTTCGGAGGCATTGGTATCGAAATCACTATCCGTGATGGTTTTTTGACCGTTGTTTCACCCTTGGAAGGAACTCCTGCCGATGACTTGGGAATAGAGGCAGGTGATAAGATTCTCCGGGTGGACGGTGAGCCTACCAAGGAAATGACCCTGATGGAGGCGGTCAAAAAGATGCGTGGCCCCAAAGGAACTAAGGTGGTTCTTACCATAATGCGGGAAGGGTTTACAAAACCGAAAGATTTTGTGATCACCAGAGCCACTGTTGCCATAAAAAGCGTGAGGGCCAAGACCCTAGAACCAGGTTACGGCTACCTTCGACTCTCTCAATTCCAGAGCACCACTGCCAAGGATCTGCGCCAGGCGCTCACCAAGCTAGAGCAAGAAAATCAGCCCATGAAAGGACTGATATTGGATATGCGAAACAACCCCGGTGGTCTCCTGGACCAGGCCGTCAAGGTGAGTGATGAATTTCTCGACGAAGGATTGATTGTTTACACCGGCGGCAGACTGAAGAGTCAGGACATGAGGTTCGAGGCACACACAAATACCAGGCCCCACCACTATCCTATTGTCGTTCTAGTAAATGAAGGTAGTGCCAGTGCGGCGGAAATTGTTGCCGGAGCTCTTCAGGATCACAAGCGAGCTGTGGTGGCGGGAGTGGAAACCTTTGGCAAAGGTTCAGTGCAGACGGTGATGCCCCTCAGAAACGGTGCGGCTCTGCGTCTCACCACCTCTCTCTACTACACTCCTAGCGGTCGCTCTATTCAGGCCAAAGGTATTGAACCTGACATAGTGGTGGAGAGGGAACTACCCCGGAAGAGAGATGACGAACGCGAGCGACTCAGGGTGATTCGGGAAGAGGACTTAAAGAATCATATGGACGGGGAGGGAAAGACAGAATCTGGAACCAAACCAGAACCCACCCATGACTCCGAAAGCAAGCAACAACTGGAAAGTGATAATCAACTGGCTCGGGCACTGGAGGTGCTCAAGAGTTGGGAAATTCTCTCACAGATGAAGTACGCTCACGAGTAGCTGTTGCAGCCGTTGGGATGGTTAGAAAGCGGTAACGGGCGTGTTTCTCTGGGAGTACAAGGTTGAACCTGCCTGCCAGATTATCCCCTCAAAGCTGGATTGCGGTGGATCTCAGATGAGGTCTGTTGTGGTCATGGGATCATTGGGTCCCAAGCGCTATTGCATCCCCTCACTGCTGGGAGATGACTACAGTGTCGCTCACGTCCACGATACGTGACCAACTGACAGATAATCAATTGCCCCCTGCGCATAGTTTAAAGGCTCACTATTAGAGCTTGTCAATGTACCGTTGTTACTGTTTATCTTACGCTTGTTAGTTTTTATCGCTTCTAATGGCCGAATTCTCAATGACGTGTTTTGTTAATGAATATGGCGAAACGGACCAAGAAAAAACGCTCAGCGAAACGCGCAAAACGACCAGCGCGGAAAAGTACTTCCAGAAAGGATTTTTTGCTCCGTTGGCCAGTCGGAATAGGACTCTTGGTCCTTGTGTGTTTGCTTCTGGGTTTGTGGCTGGTTCAAGACCGTCGATACGAGAAAACCGCCGTTCCGGCCTATGAAGAAGAGAGGAGCAACCGTTTTGGCGAGCTGGTTGGTGAGGTGGAACTTATCATTTACCAAAGCCTGCGCCAGCTGGGAGTACATGCATCTCAGGTTCAATTCCGCAAGGTGACACATCGAGTCCAGCACAATAGACAGTGGGATTTTACCGAACTCGAGGTCACACTTCCCCAAGAGCAGAGCTTAGCCAGCGTTCATAAGCTCTTTACCAAGAATATGGGAGCCTTAAGCGGGCAAGTAACCTTAGAGAGCAGTAAAAAGACAGGCTCGGATTTGGAACTGCTCATTAGGGTCGAAGGGAGCCTAACCCACCGTTTGGCCCTTTTCCAAGGACCCAAGCAAGCCTCGCAAAAGGCACAACCGACAGCAGTCCCTAAGGTGGCCATTGTTATCGATGATTTGGGCTACGACGGCAAACTAGCAAGAAAATTCCTCAAGATTGAAGGGCCATTGTCGTTTTCTGTCCTTCCACATGGCACGTTCAGTAAAAGTATCGCCCGGAGAATTCATGATGCTGGCCAGGAACTCTTGCTTCACCTTCCCATGGAGCCAACAGGCTACCCGGAAGTGAATCCGGGAGTTGGGGCTCTTTTGGTGGAGATGACAGATGTTGAGATTGTGCAGACCCTCAGGAAGAACCTGGATGCTTTCCCGTATGTCAAAGGAGTCAATAACCATATGGGCTCCAAGTTCTGCCAAGATGAAAGTAAATTGAGACCTGTTATGCTGGAACTCAATACTCGCGGTCTCTTTTTTTTGGACAGCAGAACCACCAGCAAGACAAAAGCATATACAGTGGCGCAAGAACTTCATGTCCCATCCGCTGAGCGAAATGTTTTCTTGGACAACATTCAAAATCCCCGGGCCATCCGCGCTCAGTTGAACCGACTCACTGAGTTGGCACGTCTCAGAGGCGGAGCCATTGGCATAGCCCATCCCCATGAGGTTACCCTTGAGGTACTCAGACAAGAGATTCCCAAACTGTCTCGGAAGGGAGTTGAGCTGGTACCAGTATCCCAGCTAGTACATAATTGAGTCAAAACTCAGTTATATGTTATTGGTTATAGGTGCTATGAGAAAGATGATCAGAATTATGTTTCTTTACTCATAGAAACATAAGAATAGCGGATGATGTTTTTCCCAATAACGAATAACCTATAATTTTAAGTGAAGCGTTTCCTGAATCGGAGAGTTTGCCCGGTAGCACTATGAAAAGACATAGTTGGACACATGTACTTTTGCTCAGCCTTTTTCTTACGGGCTTGATGGTTTTTTTCTATATGGCAGAAAATCCTTTTCTCGACCGGATCGAGCGGAGGTCTCTGGATGTTCGTTTCCTCACCCGGGGGAAGGAAGCCGCCGGTCCTTTTGCAGTGCTGGCAACAATTGACGAAAAAAGTCTTGACGAAATTGGCAGGTGGCCGTGGCCACGGGCCAAAATCGCAGAGTTGATTACCCGTCTTTCAGAGGAGGGTGCCAGGGTAATTGCATTGGATATCGTCTTCTCTGAGCCTGACGAAAACAACAATCTCAAGTTCATCGAGTCCATGCAACAGGAAACTCGCAGCCTCGGCTTGAGAGCCCCAAAACTTGAAAGATTCCTGGAGGAAGCGCGTGCAGAAGCGGACAACGACAGCATTCTGGCTGCAGCCATTCGGAGATCCAAAGCACCGGTAGTGCTTGGTTACTTTTTCCATTTTTCCCAAGAGGAGATCGACCACCTGAGCCAGGATGAACTCGACAACAAAAGGAGCAATGCCGGGGCAAGCGCGGTCAAGCTCGTCCAGTTTCTTAGCCCCCAGGCGAAAAAAGTAGAAGTCTACGAAGCCCTGTTGCCTGAATCCAACATAGATAAATTGGTCCAGGCCAGCCGTATAGCTGGCTACTATAATATTTTCCTGGATATAGATGGCACGGTTCGCTGGATTCCATTGGTAATACGCTACCAGGACCGTTTCTATCCGGCTCTTTCCCTGGAAGCGGTGCGTTCTTATGTGGGCGATATTCCCTTACGTGTGCGGGTAGCAGACTATGGAATCGAGTCCATTCAGCTCGGTCCGGTGACAATACCTACCGATGAAAAGGGACGAATGCTCATCAATTTTCGCGGTGGGCCGCAGACTTTTCCCCACTACTCAGTGGCGGACATCATGGCCGGGCGCACTCCAGCCAATGCCTTCAGGGATAAGATTGTTTTCATAGGCAGTACTGCAATCGGAGTGTATGATATAAGGGTGACCCCTTTCAGCAATACCTTTCCCGGCCTGGAAGTACATGCCAACGTGGCAGATAACATCCTCAGACAGAACTTTCTCTTTCGACCCGGCTGGGCTGCCCTTTTTGATTTAGGAGCAATCCTTTTTATGGGCTTGGTAACTGGGTTGGTGCTTCCGCGGTTGAGAGCCATCTTCAGTGTTTTGCTCATTGGTGTCCTCTTTTTTGGGTACTTGTTGGCGAGCCAGAAACTGTTTGTTCAAAAGGGCATATGGCTGAACGCAGTCTATCCGTTGCTGACAATGGTGATTGTCTATACAGCAGTGACCTTGTACCGTTACATCGTGGAAGAGCGAGAGAAGAGAAAGATCCGCGGCGCTTTCAGCTTCTACGTGACTCCCTCGGTTGTCAACGAGATGTTGAAGAATCCGGATAAGTTGAAGCTGGGAGGAGACAAAAAGGAACTCTCTGTTCTTTTTTCGGATATTCGGGGATTTACTACCTTGGCTGAAGAGATGGAGCCCGAGGCACTGGTGAATCTTCTCAACGAATACCTCACGGAAATGACCGACATAGTTTTTGAGTTTGATGGGCTGCTGGACAAATATATTGGTGACGCAGTCATGGCCGTGTGGGGTGCACCCTTGGAACAGAAGGATCATCCGGCGCGGGCCTGCCGTACAGCCCTGAAGATGTTGGATCGTTTAACCAAGATGCAGCAGAAATGGGAAGCAGAAGGGACACCGCTGCTTGATATAGGAATCGGGATCAACGCCGGCCCCATGGTGGTGGGGAATATGGGCTCGGAGCGCCGCTTCGACTACACGGTCATGGGGGATTCGGTGAATTTGGCTTCCAGGCTGGAAGGGATAAACAAGGAATATGGCACCCAGGTGGTGATCAGCGAATTCATCTATGAGCGAGTGAAAGATGACTTTTTCTGTCGGGAACTAGATGCTGTTCGGGTCAAAGGCAGGGCAAAGCCAGCCAAAATCTACGAACTGGTGGCACTTCGAAGTGAAGAGGACCCCAGAGTTGCGATCATTGAGCCTTTTGCTCAAGGGCTGCACCATTATCGTTCACAAGAGTGGGAAAGAGCCGAAGACAAATTTCATGAAGTACTGAATAGAATACCGGATGACTTCGCGGCTCGACTCTATCTACAGCGCATAGCCGAACTGCGAGAGAAACCGCCGCAACCAGGATGGGATGGGGTTTTCACCATGACCAGGAAGTAGCTCGCCTTGCAGCAAAGCGCTGGCTTCGACGCGGTGGTGCATTAGCCTTTCGAACTCAATATCATTGCCGACAGCAGTGCCCGTTTTTACCCACAATCAGGGATAGATGTAGATAATTGACAGCCTCCAGGTGCGGTGATATAAGCAGACCGGTGCCAGCGTAGCTCAGGGGTAGAGCAGGTGATTCGTAATCAGCAGGTCGCGGGTTCGAATCCCAC
>PPDG01000231.1 GCA_002899795.1 Desulfobacteraceae bacterium
CAAACCTCACCAAACCTTCAGGAGATTCGCGGCCGTCTGACTGCCTCCAGGAGAATTTTTGTCATCGGTCTGGTACTCCTGGCGGTAGTATCTTTTTTATCAGTTCTAGGAGCCACCGGAATCGGCCACTTGCAGATCCCGTGGGAGACTGTGATGGCTGCCATTGGTGAGGGCTTGGGTCTTTCTCCGGCTGGATCAGTGGAACGCACTCCCCTGGTGGTGGTCTTTGACATTCGTTTGAGTAGGGTGATTCTTTCTTTTCTGGTGGGATCTGCCCTGGGGGTGGCCGGAGTTGTTTTCCAGGGAGTCCTGAGGAATCCACTGGCTGATCCTTTCACCATTGGTGTTGCCAGCGGTGCCGCCTTTGGAGCAGCCCTGGCTTTTGCTCTGGGATTGGGGGGAGCCTCCTACCTGGGGCTGGGTATCATTCCACTGTTGGCACTCGTGGGAGCCCTGGGTGCTCTGGCCCTGGTGGTTATTCTCGGCCGGGTACAAGGACGCTTGCGAAGGGACACCTTGGTGCTGGCCGGGATAGTTGTAGCGACGTTTCTCTCTGCCCTCATTGCTTTGATCAAGGCACTGGATGAAGAGGCGGTTTCGGCGATTGTTTTTTGGGTAATGGGGAGTTTCCAGGGACGAGGCTGGATACATGTAGCTTTTTCCCTGCCCTATCTGCTCCTGGGTTTGTATCTAGTGGCAAAATGTGCCCGGGAATTGGACATTATGACGATGGGGGAAGTGCAGGCACGTCAACTCGGGGTTGAAGTGGAACGAGTGCGCCGCCGGCTTCTGGTTGGAGCTAGCCTGCTTACAGCCGCAGCAGTATCGGTTTCCGGAGTAATCGGCTTTGTGGGTCTCGTGGTTCCCCATCTGGTGCGCATGACTGTGGGAGCGGCGCATCAGAGGCTCATGATTTTCAGCGGACTCCTCGGGGGCCTTGCCTTGCTCTGGTCTGATGTGGTATCACGCACCCTTTTACCTGGTGGTGAGGAGCTACCGGTTGGCGTGGTCACTGCTCTGATTGGCGGACCTTTTTTCTGCCTTCTCCTCAAGCGGAGGAGGGGAGGCGTGATTCTTGATTAGCGTCCAAGGCTTGACCGCGAAGTACGGGGATCGAGTAGTGCTGCATGGGTTGGATTTCCATGTTGGCAAAAGCGAACTTGTCGGGCTGCTCGGTCCAAACGGAAGTGGTAAATCTACTCTACTTCTTTGTCTTAGCAAGGTCGTGCCTTTGCACGCGGGTGAGGCAACTGTGTCCGGCCGCGAGCTTTCGGCCTACTCTGCTCGTGAGCTGGCGTTGGTGGAAGCCTCGGTGCCCCAACGTCTAGAGATCTCTTTTCCTTTTAGGTGTATTGAAGTGGTACTTATGGGGCGCTATCCACACCAACGTGAGTTTGGCAGTGATAGCGACGAAGACTTGACCAGAGCTATGGAGGCCATGCGCCTTACTGACACCCTGGATCTAGCGCAAAGGCGGATCACTGAGATTTCCGGAGGAGAAGCACAGCGGGTGATTATTGCTAGGACCCTGGCCCAGGAAGCAGAACTCCTGCTGCTCGATGAAGCCACAGCCAACCTGGATGTGGCTCACAAGATGCAGATGTTCGACCTCTTCTCGGAAAAGAACAACCAAGGTGCCACTTTCCTGTGCGCTATGCATGATTTGAATCTGGCAGCCCTTTACTGCCAGCGTTTGATTTTTCTGAAGAACGGGCGCATCAGCGTTGATGGTCCTACCATGGAGACCTTTACTGAGGAGAATCTGTCAAAGATCTATGAGACTGAGGTCAGAATTATCCCGCACCCTGATACTGGTGTGCCTCAAGCGATGTTTGTGCCAGGGGCAGAGAGTATAGAGCATAGAGCATAGAGAAATACAGCTGGCAGGAAGCAGTGAGCAGCGGGCAGAGAGAGATTATTACGAATTTCGGATTTCGAAACTGGGAACCCGCCCGAAGGGTGGGAGTCCGAAGGACAATTGCGAATTGAAAAAAAGGTTGGAAGACTGAGGACAGCAAAAAACTAGGAACTAAGCACTAAGCACAAGGTCAAACACCGGAGAGTTGACGGCGAACAAGATGTCTCGTTTTGGTCGATACACAATGGCTGTGCTACTCACTTTGGAGTTGCTGCTGTTTCTCCCGGCGATGGCGTCGGCAGAAGTGAGAATAACCGACGACCTGGGGCAGGTCATTTCCTTGGAGGGGCCTGCCAGGAGAATCATTTCACTCTATGGAGCTTACAGTGAAATCTTTTTCGCCATGGGACTAGAAGACCGTCTGGTGGCCCGGACCAGGGCGGATCTTTTTCCTCCGGCTATTTTAAGCAAACCGAGTGTGGGAACCCACCTCCGGCCCAACATGGAGCTGGTGCTGGGGTTGCAGCCGGATCTCATTATTCAAGCCTCCGGAAGGAAATATGGACACGAGGTCATCCGACAGATAGAGGAAAGAGGGTTAGTAGTAGCTTCCTTTCAGCCAAATACTTTTGAGGAGCTTTTCTCAGTCATTCACAGGCTGGGAACTCTCACTGGCAACGAGGAAACGGCCGACCGGTTAGTGAAGCAATTGCGGGGTCGACTCCAGCAATTGAGCCAGAGGCTGACCGCAACTGAGCACCGACCCAGTGTGTTTTTTGAGGTGCGTTATCCAAATCTCCTGGGGGCAGGACAACAATCCATTGTGAATGATGTGATTCTAAAGGCCGGGGGCATCAACTGTCTGCCAAACAGAAAGAAACTGGTTCGGATCAATATCGAAACCCTGGTTGGCTACAATCCTGAGGTGTACGTGGTCCAAAAAGGTCCCATGAACCGCAATCCGGTCGAGCCAAAATCCCGGCCAAATTTTCGGGTCATAAAGGCGGTGGAAGAGGGTCGGGTCCTGTTCGTGGATGAGCACATTTTTTCCCGACCAGGACCCAGGTCGGTGGAAGCGGTGGAGAAGTTGGCGGCATTTCTACATCCGAATTTCAGTCGGTAGCCCGAAGTCTAGGGAGCAACGGGTCATGAGCACTAAGTTGTTGCTCAGGAGCAATTGAAAAGATGAACATCGAACATCGAACGTTCAACATCGAATTTTGAATGGGAAAGAAGATGAAGAAGCAAGCGTATCATTTTGAGAAACGCTGCTCGAAGAAAGAATGCACATCGAACGTCCAACATCGAACATTGAATGGGAAAAGATGAAGAGACAATCATATGACCTGGAAGAAAGGCTGCTCGAGTATTCGGTGCACATCATAAAGATTGTTGAACAACTACCAAAAACCAGAGTAGGCAACCATGTTGCGGGTCAATTGTTAAAATCGGGCACTTCACCTTATCCAAACCATGGCGAAGCCCAGGCAGCGGAGTCCCCAAAGGACTTTATCCATAAGCTTCGTATTTCATTAAAGGAACTTAGGGAGACTCAGAGATGGTTAAAACTTATTCAGCGTGTGCCACTCATCAATAAACCTAAACTACTCGATGATATTCTTCAGGAAACAGAAGAATTAATTAAAATTTTCGTTACGAGTATCAAAACGGCTGAAAAGAAAAAGAAATAACCGTTAAATGTTCGGTATTCGATATTTGTCTTTTCATTCGACGTTGGACGTTCGATGTTCGACGTTCATCTTTCAAAACAACCCCGTATGGCATAAATGCAACCTGGGAACGTTTACAAAATAACTTAGCGCTTATGGGGCAACGGGTGGTGTGTAGACCACTAAGGTCACAAACTAAAAGGATGAGAGCTATGAAACCTGGAACCTTATACGGAGTAGGTGTTGGGCCTGGAGATCCAGAACTTATCACGCTTAAAGCAATGAGAGTGCTGAACCAGGTGGAGGTGATTTTTGCCGCTGCCTCGAGCAAGAATGAGTACTCCCTAGCACTTGAGAATGCAAAATCTCACATGCTGAACGGCGCAGAGGTCGTAAGGCTCAGTTTTCCAATGACCCGAGAGCAGGAAACCTTGGAAAGAGCTTGGGAAGAAAATGCGCGTCTGATTCTGGAGTTTGTCCAAAAAGGCAAGGACGTAGCATTCATTACCATTGGAGATCCTCTCACCTACTCCACCTTCGGATACGTGATGCAGACCATCCAGGAGATGGCTCCAGAAGTGCCCGTCCATGTTATTCCTGGTGTTACCTCTTACCAAGCTGCTACTGCAGCTGCTCATGAAATAGTAGCAGCACAAGAGGAGACCTTCTGTGTGATTTCCGGCTCTAAAGGAGGAGAGCAACTTAAGGAGATGATCAACAAGGTAGACTGCGTGGTAATGCTAAAGGTGTATCGACATTTAGACAAGATACTGGACATACTCGAGGATCTCGGCATACAGGAAGGGGTCACCCTCGTGTCTCGATGTGGTATGGAAGATCAGGTGATCTGCAAGAATCCGCAGGAATTACGGGGCAAGAAGGTTCCATATCTTTCACTGATGATAGTGAAAAAGAGCAAAGAAAGTTAGTGGGCAGCCCTTCGACAGGCTCAGGACAGGCTGGCAGTCGTTTCAACTAGGTACTAGACACTATTGGGTCATTTGCCTTCGGCGTCAATAGGGCTAGCGCCCGTCATTACGCCTGACGGCTGTCATTAAGTTGTCTCAACGCTACGATGACAATTAACTATGAATGACAGCGTAGCGTATTGACCTAATTACCACAAATGACGCCGCAGGCATATTGACAGCGAAGCGTAATGACGGCCACTTTCAGTGGCCAAATGACTACGAATGACAGTTGAGCGCAGCGAGCGCGAAGAAATGACGAATGACAAGTGGCACTTTGAAAACAAAGAAGAGGACTTCACCCTGGCTGCTATACGGTATCCTGGCCGCTCTTTTGCTACTGGCTCTGCTGGTTTTTTATTTTGGCAGTCCAACCATCTCTTCGTCCTTTAAAGATCCAGCTTTTCTCTGGAAACGTCTTGTCAAACCACTGCTGCGCATGACCCTTCTCATTTCTCTCGGGCTTTTCGCCGGCCAGATTATCGAAGCTTCAGGCTGGACCGGCCGTCTCTCAGCCATTGTGCGACCGCTGATGCGTTGGGGCCACTTACCGGATGGGTCTGGAGCTTCTTTCACCACCGCCTTCGTTTCCGGCACAGCAGCTCAGGCCATGCTGGTGACCTTCCATGAGGAAGGGAAGCTCACCAGAAAAGAAGTGATTTTAACCAGTCTGTTGAATGGTTTGCCGGCCTATTTCCTCCATCTCCCCACGACATTTTTCATAATTCTTCCGCTGGCAGGTCAGGCCGGACTTCTCTATCTAGTTTTGACGTTGCTGGCCACACTACTGCGAACGGCCGGGCTGATAACTTACTCGAGATTTTCACTGCCACCGCGTCCTGTGGAGATGGCGGACGAGAAAAAAACGAAAAAGGATTGGCAGGCTCTTATTCAGGATACCTGGCAGAAATTCGTCAAACGGTTGAAGCGGATTATGCTGCTTGTGGTTCCGGTCTATCTGGTAGTGATGCTAGTAAGCCAATTGGGTTTTTTCACCTGGCTACGGTTGCAGCTCGCGGGGGGGATCACCTCCACTGTGGTTCCGATAGAATCCATGAGTGTAGTAATTTTTAGTTTGGTGGCTGAATTTACTTCCGGATTTGCAGCAGCCGGGGCTCTATTGGATGCCGGGACCCTCACTATCAGGGAAACGGTGGTTGCATTGCTCTTGGGAAACGTTATTGCAACCCCTGTGAGGGCCTTAAGGCACCAGCTTCCTTACTACATGGGAATTTTCCAGCCGAAGCTTGGGGGACTACTAATTGCTCTGGGGCAAACGCTCAGGGTGATCAGCGTGATTATAGTTGGGGCGGCATATGTACTGCTGACAGCTTTTTAGCTGCCAGCAGGCGTAAGGCGCAAGGCATAAGGTAAAAGAGCATCCTTCGACAAGCTCAGGACAGGTAAAGCAAAGGGCATAGAGTGAAAGATTTTGAATTTGCCCTATGCCCCATACTCATTTCTACTGACTACTGACTACTGGCTACCGGTTTCTATCAATGGGCCTTGCGCCTTGTGCCCTGCGCCTTATGCCCAGAGAAAGTAAAGCCTATGGCAACAGCAAAAAACCTGATGATCCTTGGTACAGGTTCGGATGTGGGCAAGAGCATCCTGGTGGCCGGCCTGTGTCGGATTCTCAAACAAGACGGCTATAGGGTAGCTCCATTCAAGGCCCAAAACATGGCACTCAACTCCTTCATCACTCCGGAAGGGGGCGAGATGGGCCGGGCTCAAGTGGTACAGGCAGAGGCTGCCGGCATTGAGCCACATGTTGATATGAATCCAATTCTACTGAAACCCACGTCCAATGTTGGTTCCCAGGTCATATTGCACGGCAAGGTACTCGGCAATTTTACGGCTGCAGAGTACTATCAGAAGAAATCTGATCTGGTAACGCAGGTCATGGAAAGCTATCGTCGCCTGGAGGCACAATACCAGGTCCTGGTATTGGAGGGCGCGGGCAGTGCAGCAGAAATTAACCTCAAGGATAAGGATCTGGTAAACTTTTCCATGGCGGAGCGGGTGAAGGCCCCAGTGCTGTTGGTGGCAGATATAGACCGGGGAGGAGTATTTGCAAGTATAGTCGGCCATATGGAGCTTTTCACGCCAGCGGAGCGGGACCTGGTAAAGGGGTTAATCATCAACAAGTTCAGAGGAGATCCATCCTTGCTTCTTTCCGGGGTGGAGTTTCTCGAGACTCGCACCGGCAAGCCGGTTCTGGGCCTGGTGCACTATTTTACGGATATCCACATTCCCGAAGAAGACAGTGTTGCCCTGGACCTCAAGATGAGGGCGCCAAAAGAGAGACCACAGGAACAGGTGCGGGTTGGTGTTATCCGTCTGCCGCACATTTCAAACTACACGGACTTCGACAGCCTCGAGCAAGAGCCATCAGTTAGCCTTACCTATTTCACTGCTCCCGAGCAGGTTTTTGATATGGATCTGGTGATTCTACCCGGCAGCAAGAACACACTTAACGATCTCCACTACCTGCAAAACCAGGGTATTGCCGAGGCGATTATTTCCTTCCATGCCAAAGGCGGTACTGTGGTGGGAATTTGCGGCGGCTATCAGATGCTGGGTCGTAAGGTGCTGGATCCCTTGGGTGTGGAGAGCGATCTGCAAGAATTGGCCGGACTGGGTCTGCTTGATATGGAGACAGAGCTCCTGGGAGAAAAAGTAACTACCCAGGTGAAGGCCAGGTTGCTCTGGAGCGAACTAGCTGATCCCGAGGAAGAGGTGCGCGGCTATGAAATCCACATGGGGCAGAGCAGGGTTATTGGTCCGTCTACTCCGCTGCTGGAAATTGTGGAGCGTAATGGTAAGCCGGTACAGGTCAAGGACGGCCTGATTTCCAGCGACGGCCGCGTCTGGGGAAGTTACTTACACGGCCTGTTTGATAACGATGGTTTGAGGCACCGCCTCATTAGTCGGCTCATGAGTGTTGATTATGTGGAGCTAACCAAGGAGAGATTGGGATCTTTCCGTCGCTGGAAAGAGGAGCAGTACGACAAGTTGGCCTCGCATCTTCGTAACCACCTCGACATGGACCGCATCTATCAGATAATTGGCATTGCAGGCCATCACAAGTGACGTCAAGCATTAGCCCCTGAAAACTGAATGAACAACCACACCCCTTATCCAGACCGCGACCCCCACCGCTGGATGGTTTTTTCCGTCGTCGGCGTGGTGTACTTTTTCGTCTATTTCCACCGGGTCTCCACTTCGGTCATCGTCTCGGACCTTTTAGAAGCGTTTCACACCAACGCCACGGCGCTGGGCTTCATGTCGTCCTTGTATTTCTATCTCTATGCTTTTGAACAGCCGCTTGTGGGATACTTGTCCGACCGGATCGGGCCCCGGCGAGTGATCGGCTACTGGTCCTTGGGGGCTGCTGCTGGGTGTTTTCTTTTCGGCATGGCGCCAAACATCGGCTGGGCTTCAGTGGGCCGGGCCCTTATCGGACTTGGCGTTGGTGGTGTGTACGTGCCGGCGGTCAAGGCGATCTCCCAGTGGTTCAGAAAGAATGAGTTTGCCACTATGATTGGCCTGCTCATGTCCATGGGCAATCTCGGGGCCGTGATTGCCACCACACCCCTTGCCTGGGCAGCCGGTACCTGGGGATGGAGGTCCACATTTTTCCTAATTGGCGGGATTACGGTGGTATTGGCGTTTGTCACCCTATTGCTCACCCGAGACTATGCCCTTCCCCCAGAGCCGGTTCAGGTGGAACCCGCCACAGCCTCTGGGAGCAATCCGGGTTCTAGAGCAAAAGTCTTCAAGGTGCTGGCATCCGGTCACTTCTGGATCGTTGCGACAGTTTTTTTCGGCATATACGGTACCCTGATAACCCTGCAGGGGCTGTGGGCAACGCCGTTCTTGATGGCAGCTCTTGGAATCGAACGCATCTTTGCCAGCAAATTGAACATGCTAATCCCCGTGGGCGTAATCATTGGTGCGCCCTTTTTCGGCTGGCTGACCGACCGGTTTTCACTCGACAAGGGAAATACCCTGATCGCAATCCTAACCGTGTATACTTTGACCTGGATAGGAATGATTTTCTTCTACAGTCAATTGGGGACCGCCGGTCTTTCCCTGGTGCTGCTAGTGATGGGCATTACCACGGGCGGGTTCATCAGCACCCTGTGGGGGATAGTCCAGGAGACCACGCCTGAAGAAATTATGGGCCTAACCGCCGGGCTGCTCAACCCGGCGCCGTTTTTCGGCGTTGCCGTGTATCAAGTTGTTACGGGCGCTGTTCTAGATCGGGCCGGTCGCGTCGGCGACCTTTACTCTCTGTCGGGATTCAGGAACGCTTTTTTGCTCTGTCTGTTCGGCATCGTCATCTGCCTTCTGCTGTCGTTTAGCCTCCGTACATCCAAGGGTGCGGAGGTTCCCTGATCGCCCCTAAGGAGTGCCTAGTTGCAACGACTGCCAGCTGTATTGGAGTACTAGAGGAATAGAAATTCCAAATCACAAATCACAAATATCAAACAAATCACAATGACCGAAATTTCAAATTCTCAATCTGTTTTGGTCATTTAGTATTGGAATTTGAGATTTGTTTGTAATTTGGTGCTTGGAATTTGATATTTTGCAATGTTCCATTACTCCAGCCATGATCTTATCTATCAGGCTGTCTTTTTCTTACCCCTCTGCCACACTCGCCTTTTTTCTCCGACGCAGAGGAAGAGGATCCTTCTCGCGCTTCCGCTCCACCCAGTTCTGATACACATCTACCGTGAACATCAGCAAAAGGATAAAAATAACAATCCACTGTGGAATATAGGGAAAGGCACTATCGTTTATCGTTAGATGTGCAAAATGTCCCCCTTCGAGAATCAGGACGAAACCAATCAATAGAAGAACGAACAGACCCAGAATCTCAAAGTCTGGGTTGCTCATCATGTAGTTGGAAATGTATTCGGCAAACCACAGCATCAGCATAACCGAAATAACGACCGACCCCACCATGACCAGAAAGACGTCTGTCATCCCGACGACGGTGAGAATGGAGTCCACGGAAAACAGCAGGTTTATGCTAACAATGAGGAAAACCACCTGGCTGAAACGGTCTGCTTTCTCGACTTCCTGTTCCATCCCTTTGGACTTCAACCTGAGTTCTTTGACACCTTTCCATATCAGGAAGAAGCCACCGATCCATAGCAGCAATGACTTGCCGCTCAACTCCACATGCAGTCTAAGCAATGAAGGGTAATAGGTGTCGAGTTGGTAAAAGACCCCCGTGACGTATTTGAGGATGTAGCTGACTATCGCCAAAAGGAAGATGCGAAAGACCATGGCCAGCACTAAGCCAAGGTTGATCGCTTTTGTGCGCTGAGACGCGGGCAATTTGTTGGCAATGATGGTGATGATAATGAGATTGTCTGCACCGAGGGCGATTTGGATCAACGTTATTGAAAAAAGGCTAATCCAGATTTTGGGATCAACAAGTAAATCTATCATTGCTGTTCTCCGTTTGTAATAAGAAGGGCAGGAACCAGACAAAATGAGTCAGCCAATACAAATAGCATAATGACATCGATTAGAACAGACTCGTGTCTGATGCACCCCCCCCCTGCTTTGACCACTTCCACTCCCTCGGGTATACATTGGCCTAATTATTGCTCTTTGTTTTTCCACGTTCTGATTACTCATATCTTGCCAAGTTTCGCACACTTAGTAGAGTGGAGAAGGACATTGTCTCGGTTTAGGCTCTGTAGGATGCCGATGGGAGATGAAAAAGTTTAGCGGACAGACGGCACCGCG
>PPDG01000170.1 GCA_002899795.1 Desulfobacteraceae bacterium
ATTCTCGCAAAATGTCGCTCTCTGCGAACAAGGATCATTGCCGGCGGACCTCTCTTCAACAGCACGCCTGACGAATATGTTGACCTTGTGGATCATTTGATCCTGAATGAGGCAGAGCTTACCCTACCACCTTTTTTGGCAGACCTCAGAGCTGGAAACCCCAAGAAAGTCTATCGCACAGACGATTTCCCTGAGATGAATTTGACACCCACCCCACGCTGGGATCTGATCAAAATAGAGAAATATGCCACCCTAATGATTCAGTGCTCGCGTGGCTGTCCGTTCGATTGCGAATTCTGTGACATCACTGCCCTCTATGGCCGCAGAGCCCGGGTGAAAAATGCGGATCAATTGATTAAGGAACTGGAAGCAATCTACAATTTGGGTTGGCGAGACAGTGTGTTCATTGTTGATGACAACTTCATCGGAAACAAGGGGAAGATCAAGAAGCTGCTTCCTCGTCTCATCGACTGGATGCAGACATATCATTATCCTTTCCAATTCATTACCGAAGCATCTATTAACCTTGCCGATGACGATGAACTCATAGAGTTGATGGCCGAGGCAGGCTTCAACAGGGTTTTTATCGGCCTCGAAACACCAAACGAGGAGAGCCTAGAGGAGTGCTCCAAGCACCAGAACCGTGGTCGCAACATGATTGGCGCCATCAAGAAGCTCCAGGCGGCAGGCATCCAGGTTCTCGGTGGTTACATCGTCGGATTTGACAATGACGATGAGGGAATCTTCCATCGGCAAATCAAATTCATCCAAGAATCCGGCGTGGTAACAGCAATGGTTGGGCTATTGAATGCGATGCCGAAGACCAGGCTCTGGCAAAGACTACAGGCGGAAAACCGGCTCCGCTTTGATGTCACTGGTGACAACACCGACGGAACCATTAATTTCATCCCAAGAATGGACAGGGAAACCCTTATCAAAGGCTACCGTAAAATTGTCCGAACCATTTACAGTCCTCGATTCTTTTACCGCCGGGCCTGCAAATTCTTGGAGCACTATCAGCCCCGCAGGCCATCAAACCTGCAGGGCCATACTATCAAAGCTTTCCTCAAGTCCGTTTTCTATTTAGGTATCGTGGGAAATGGCATATCCCAATGGTACTTTTGGAAAATGTTATGTAAATCTTTACTCTTCCATCGAAAGTTATTACCTGATGCCATCACATTAATGATCTTCGGGTACCACTTTCGCAAAGTCTCCAAAAGAGTCTGAGCACACCGCCCGCACAAAGAAATAGCAGCTAAAATCCTGCCAGGATACAAAACCCATATCCACACTCACGTACCAGGCCGCGACAAAAGAGCGCCGGTCCGCGCTCCAAAGCCATCTCTTCTCCTGAGAAAAAATAGGCTCTATACACAGATCGGCAATGTGACTAGTCTCGGTTAGCAGTGAACTAAGCTCAGTTACCGTGGGAAGCCGCCAATTGCTGCGGCCGGCAAAGTGCTCACTATTAAGGCGCTGGACATATACCTGAGCTTCATTCCAGGTCATGGGAAAATCCGAGCCATCCTGTTGCCAGACCAAGCCGGTAACCCTATCAGTGACAGTGGCGTCACCGTGTTCTTTAAAGTCATTATTCACATAATGGCGGGGCCGCCACAGTTGGTCGAGCTGGAACACCTCGCGCGCTTGCCGTGGTCTTACTTTAATACTTTGGGCTCTCAGTATTCTTTTTGAATCTCGTTTGTCTTTCTTTGTTGCCGGAAGCGGTGGCGCTATGGAACAAATCCGCTCTTTTCTCTCCTCCCAATCAGCGGCGAGCTGCTCCAAGGCTTTCAGCATCTCCGCGCTGCTGGCAAACCGGTCTCGCCTCTCTTGGGCCACGGCTCTGGTCAGAAAACTGTCCCATTCTTTGGTCAGATCGGGATGAAACTCACTGGCTCTTATTATGGTCTCCTCAGGGGACTTCCCCGTGAGCATTCGATGTGACATCACACCCACCGAGTATATATCTGCTCTAACATCCACTCCGTCCGGATCCTGCTCTTGTTCCGGCGCAGCATAGCACGGAGAACCTACCATCAAATTAGGCGGGGGCTTCCAGACCTCTCCCCTCAGTTTAGAAAAAGCGAAATCGCTTATCTTGACGGTATCCTCATCTGTGACCAGTATGTTGTAGGGTTTGATGTCCCGATGTATGATTCCGGCCTGATGCAAGCGTATGAGTCCTGCCAGGATTTGGCGCAAGTAGTGTACTGTCTTGTCCAGCGTCAAAGCTCGGGAGGGGTCTTCGATTTGGTAGGTTTCGCCGATGATAAGACCCAGGTTGTTGCAGTAGTACTCCATGACCAGGAAGGGTCTTCCCTCGGTTTCGTCAAAATCCCATATGGACGCAATATTGGGATGTCGCAAGGAGGCCATGGTCATGGCTTCAGTTACGAAGCGTTCTTTGATCTCCTCCATGCCAAGTGACCCGACTAAATGAGGATGAGGTGACAATAGCTTCAGGGCCACTATCTTGCCAAATTTTGGGAATCGCACCTTGTAAACGGTGCTCATAGCCCCCTTACCAAGGAGACCACAAATTTCGTATTTCCCGATCTTTTTCATTGGTCATCTGCTGCTTGCCTATCCCGAGCGACTCGACCTGAGCTCGTCGACAGGTCTTGTCGCGGGGCTGGCCGCTGGCTCTGCTTTACCACAAGCGGTGCGCATGAAACTCGGGAAAACCGAGCTCAAGGATTTTCTTTACTGTAATCGCAATATCATAGGAAACGTATCTGAGATCCACGGTCTGGCGGGAGGAATCCCAGATCACATATTTGGCTCTATTGTTGCCATCTCGGGGTTGGCCCACGCTTCCTACGTTGATGATGTACATATTGCCGTCTTCTAGACTCCTCAATCCTTGCTGCAAAGGACCACGGCTGACCGTGTCACCGTCAAAACCCACAATCTCCGGAACATGGGTGTGCCCGACAAAACACATTTTTTCCTGCATATCCGAGAATGCCAAAACGCATTGGCTCTCGGAAACGTCAAACAGATATGTGGTGATTGACTCAGGGGGAAAACCATGCACCAACCGGCATCCCTGAAAGACCATAGCTGACTTCAAGCCCTGGATGAACTCCAGTGTATCTGAGGATAAAAGCTCTCGAGTGAGCAGCAAAGAGCGCCGGGTCGGTTGATTGAACCAGCCCAGGTAGGATTTGTTCACCAACCCTAGTTCATGGTTTCCCATAACAGACGGAATGTTTTTCCGGCGAACCAGGCTCACCACTTGATCCGGCTCAGGACCGTAACCGATGCAATCTCCCAGACATACCACGGCATCCACTCTGGATCTATCAATGTCGAGCAGTACCTCTTTGAACGCTTCTAAGTTGCCGTGAATATCGGAGACAACTGCCAGTCTCATCGTTTCGGAATCTCTCTTCCAACGGAAAAGGCCTTGCCCAGATATTCGCCGACACCATGGTAGGCCCGGTTTTCCGGGGCAAAAATGATCGGTTTGATCTTTTCAATTGAGGGAAGTTTGTCCTCGCCTAGCAGGGACTCGTCAACCTTGACGTCCATGATTTCACCAATGAATTGGGTGTGAAGACCCAATTCAAAAGTATGAAGTAATTTGCACTCCACCACAAAAGGAAATTCTTCCACATACGGTGCATTAACCAGCTCACTCCTAACCGGAGTAAGTCCGGTAGCTGCAAACTTGTCCTCGTCTCTCCCAGAAACCATACCGAAATAATCAGCCTCTTTCACGTAATCTTCAGATGGTAAGCTGATGGTAAATGCCTTCTGCTCCACGATGCTACCGTAGCTGTAGGTTGGCTTCCTCAGAGAAACTGCAACACATGGAGGTACCGAGCAGGCAATGCCGCCCCAGGCGGCGGTCATCACGTTAGGTTTTCCTTCCTTATCATACGTCCCCACAATGAAGACCGGTGTAGGATAAAGGATGGTTTTGGCGCCAAGCGATTTCTTCATGAGCGATCTCCTTACTAGGTGAGAGGTTTCAGGTTTCAGTGTTCAGGTTTCAGTGTTTTTGTTCTTCTTCCCTGACACCTGACACCCGACACCTGAAACCCTGAGATTTAGTGCTTGAAATTTACTGAGTGATTGTTTCTCCTTTATAGGGTTCGTAATTCTTCATGAAAAGGTAAAAAAAGCCCACGAACAAAAAATTTATCACCGCAGTCAGGTGAAAGCCCTTCTCAAAGCCTATTTTTTGAATTATACCCCCCATGAGGGCGGAACTGAGCATCATACCGAAATAGATGCAGGTATTGTAGCCGCCCATAGCAAGCCCTCGCGACTCCTGGTCAACAACCTCTGCGATAAGTGCACCGACAGAGGTAAAGGCCAACCCCATACTAATGCCAAAAAGGGTTGCCGTTAAAATGAAGTGACCCACATTTTCAGATACCGCAAAACCAACCATAGCAGCAGAAAACCCAAGGAGTCCCAGAATTACCAGAGATCCACGTCTGGCAACTCTGTCGCTAAGATAACCAAAGGGAATCCGACAGAGGGCATTCGATAACCCTTGTACCGCAAAAACCAGTCCGATCTCAGCCACATTCAGGCCCTGATTCTGAGCATGAAGAGGAAAGAAGGTTATAAACATCCCCAGTCCAAAACAGCCCCCCAAGGTGACCAACCAGCAACCCACAAGAGGACGATTGTGTAACAGGTTCGCCGCCACAGCAGATTCATTCTTTTTGGCCCTGGGTTCCAGAATATGGCGAGCCCGAGGCAAATAGAAGAGAATCAGCCAGAAAGTGATAAAGATGAGAATCCCTGAGATAAGAAATACCTGGAGAAACCCTAACTCCTCAGCCACGAACCCTCCCAATGCCGGGCCAAGACTCATGGAAGTGTAGAGGGCCGTCGTATACCATCCATAGGAACGCCCAAGGTGAGTGGCTGGAGAAATATCAGCGACCAGTGACATCATGGTGGGGCCAAAGGCAGCCAAGCCAATACCGAAAAAGAGATAAATCCAAACCATCTGCCAAGGGGTTCTGCTGAAGTAGAGCAAGAATGATGTGGCCGAGAGGATGAGTGCACCAAAACAGGCCAGCCGCTTGCGCCCCAAGCGGTCGGACATCATTCCCAAGGGAAAGGACAGCAAGGCCGCCATAAGTAAAAAGGCGGAATTGATGATTCCCACTAATACTGTATCAGCACCAAGCGATCGGGCGTAAAGGGGTACCACAGGAAGTCGCATGTGCGACCCCAAAAATCCACCGAAGGCGACACCGCAACAAATCCACAGCAGAGTTGTATAGGATGGGATAGCTGATTTGTTAGAAGCAACGTTAGTCATTGTAGGTATATAGGTAGTCGTGGTCCTAGCCAGGATTCTTTACTTCCCAGTTTGTCTCAGACGTCGATTCAACGCTTGGCGGGATATGCCCAAATGCATGGCAGCGATGGCCTGGTTGCCGTCGGAGCGTTTCATGGCCTCAGAAATCAGCAACTGTTCAGCCTGTTTAAGGGTGGGTAATTGCTCCGAGAAGGATAGCAAAGAAGTCTTTTTCGGTGGCAACTCCTTTGAATCTGTTGAGAAGGTGGGATGTTTCTGGGAGATGTACGTCTTGAACACCTTGGTTGAAATTTTGCCAGTTGTATGCTTGCTTACAGCGTCGAAAATCAGCGATTCCAGCTCTCTAATATTTCCAGGAAAATGATATGCACCGAGTAGGGTTATCAACTCTTTAGGCGGGGTTGGTTTCTTTTTGTCCAGTATTTTTGCTGCCTTCTCCAAAAAATGGTTCAGAAGAAGAGGCAAGTCCTCTGTCCGCTCACGAAGTGGTGGAATATGGACATGATGAATACGAAGCCTGTAATAGAGGTCCTTCCGAAACGTGCCCGCGTTCTGCAATGTCTCGAGTTCTTGGTTGGTGGCTACGACTATCCGGGCATCTGAACGCTTGGCAACGTCTGATCCTAGGGGGAAGAATTCGCCTTCCTGCAAAAAACGCAGGAGTTTTACCTGGGAGGCAGGGCTCAGATCACCTATCTCGTCCAGAAAAAGAGTACCCCCCGATGCCTTTTCCGCTAAGCCGGTGCGGGTCTGGTCAGCACCTGTGAAAGCACCTTTCCTGTGTCCAAAAAGAGTATCGGCAAAGACGCTATCATCCAGACCAGCAACATTAACGGCAATGAAATCTCCCTGGCGCCTGCTGATAGTATGAACCGCTCTGGCCACCAACTCCTTGCCCACACCAGTATCACCCGTTATTAGGACAGGTTGCGGGCTCGTGGCAATTGACTCAATATACTGAAAGATGGATCTCATTATTTTGCTGGTGGTAATTATCTCTGAAAACGCCTCAGGATTCTGGAGCTGATCGGATAACACGTGAGCTTTGAGAAGCTGGTTTTGCCGCCTCAATTCACGAAGCTCTATAGCTCTCTTCACACTGGCAACAAGTCGACTCCTTTCAACCGGCTTAACGATGTAATCAAAGGCGCCAGCCTTCATACACCTGACCGCAGTTTCTACATCGTCCGCTCCAGTAATGACGATGACTGGAACATGGGGAAAATCAGTTGTAACCATCGGGAGCAACTCTTCACCCGACAGGTAGGGCATTCTCAAGTCCAGCAGCATGACATCGCTTTCTTGCTTTGCCAGTAAAGAAATGACATCCCGACTATCCTGACAACGAATAAAGTTATTCACATTTCCGGAACGGAGCGCCAGTTCAAAACTATCCAGAGCCTGTACCTCATCATCCACCAACATCACAGGTAGGTGGGGATACGTGGATGTGGCCATCACATTGTCTCCTTCACATTACTGCCGGTTGTTATCAATGGGCAGAATAACTTCAACTTGGGTGCCTTCTCCCACTTCAGAGGTGAAAATCATTCTGCCTCCGTGCTCTTCAACAATTCTTTCAGAGATTGATAGACCCAAGCCAACTCCACCGGAATCCTGTTTCGTGGTAAAGAATGGATCCGTAATATGTGGCAGGCTTTCAGATGGGATACCCTTCCCTTGGTCCTTAACTCTAAGCACGACGCTACCATTTTCTTCGTAAATGGATGTTGAGACCCGTATTGCTCTCCTGTTGTTTGGAAGTGCTTGGCAAGCATTTTGGATCAAATTGATGATGACCTGTTCAAGCCGCTGAAAGTTTCCTTTTATTGGCGGGATGTTTCTGCCATAACGGACAGAAAAATGTTTTGTTGACTTATAGACCATGTTAGAAACGAGTGATAAGGCTGACTTTAATACATTATTCATATCCACTGGCTGTGTTACATCAGGGATGTCCTTCCTGACGAAACTTTTCAGGTCTTCCACGATTTGCTTGATGCGCTTGGATCCATCTGATATCCCCGAAAACAACAAGGGGATATTTTCCCTCATCTCTGAATAATTCATTCCCCCTAAGATAAAATCACCGTTTTGTTCATAGTACTCCTCAAGAATGGGCAAGATACTGTCCCAGGCCTCGCTCAAGATCGGTGTATTTAACATAATGAAATTATTTGGGTTGTTAATCTCATGGGCCACACCGGAGACAAGGGTTCCCAAGGCCACCATTCTACTGGCGTGATAGAGTTGCTCTTCGGCTCGCTTGCGCTCGGTGGTGTCGCGAGCGATGCCTCGAAAACCGATAGGCTGACCTTCCGAGTCACGAATGAGAGACACCGAGGTTTCGACAAACCTTCTCTCACCGTCTTTTGTTATCACATCCCAATCGAATGCTTGGGTGGGTTTACCTGTGCGATACACTTCGTTAAACACTTTGTAAGCCTCCCTGGCGGTCTCCGGAGTCATAAATTGTTGGTTGTTCATACCGAGCAGTTCTGCTTCGGTGTAGCCGAGATACTTGCAGAGGATAGGATTGAAAAAGGTAAGGTTTCCAGTGAGGTCCACCTCGAAGTAGCCGTCCTCAATGTTAGTGAGAACTGTTCGAAGTTTCTCCGCGCTCTCCATCACTTCTTCCTTTGCTCTTTCCCGTTCGATTGTAATTGCATGCCAGATAGTAGGCACTTTGAACTGCCATTGGGGCAGAATAGTAGTGATAGCGATTTCTTCGATTCCGGAAAAAACCAAAATGGGAACGGCCAACTCAAAGAGCCATTGGGGCCCACCCATTAATGCCAAAAGGAGACCTATGCTAGTGAGCACTAATGAAAGTTTGGTAGTCCAAGTCTGGTAGCTCGTAAGGCGACCATACTTCAAGAAGGCGAGTATGACTGGGACTGTATAGCTTACCAACACCGCAATCACAAAAGGAGCCTCTTGTATAACCAGTTCCGGCCATAACCACCAGGCGCAAAGTGCAACAGTGATGACCGTGGCAAAATCCCCCCAACTATCTAATTTTCCACCCAGTTCAGTAACCTGATTTAACCTCCTGGCAATCAAACCGTCAGTAAATCCGAGGACGAGCGAGAGAGCAAATAAGGAAATAAAGAGAGTAGGGTCGCCGATCCAAGCAAAATAGAGCATTAATGGGGTGAATACTAAGCGAAGACTGGTCATTATATTGGCCAGGGTGAGTATCTCGGCCTCAGTGGCATCGGAAGTCATTCTTGAACTGCTCCATTGAAATGTTGCTCAAAGTAATTCTTTTTCCTAAGGCAGGTTAAGTCATCCAGGGTCAGGTTACAAAACAGAGTTGGAAAATGCAAGAAACACCGATCTATGGTGGGAGATGCCAACATCGAAAACCTGATCCTTCCCCGCGTAGCGGGATTCAGTCTCCTTTATATTTTGAATATCAAATATCGAAAAAGGAATTTCGAACAGCAGAAGTTATTGAAAGGAATAAGAAAATGTTTTGCACTTCGATATTCTGCGGTTCCTTGTTCTGCGGTTCTGCTGTTCATATTCTCAAAGACTTGATAGCTAATAGTTGAATCCTGAACGCTAGCCGGGGCCTGCCGCGCCGTAGCCTGGGCGGAGGCGGGTCCTTCCCCGCGTAGCGGGATCTTCGATGGGCCCGGATATTTTATGTAGTTATCTCCTTTGACTGGTTGAAGTGCTGGTGAGACTGGTACATGAAGGTCCTGATTGCCGCTTCCCTGCCCGGTTGGATAGTGGAGTCGCATGAGACATCCAAATAAGGCATTCGCAGTTTGCGCAAGAAAGGCTTGACAACGGCTGAAGTAGCCATACTCGGCATGCAGGTAAAGGGATAGACGTTTACCACGCCGTTGTATCCTCCCCTGGCAAACTCGACGATTGAAGCGATACTGAGGCAGGCCTCAGTACGAAGATCAAAAGAAAAGAAGTCACTTTCTTTAAGGCTGTGCTCCAAGTGCGATATCTTGTGATCTTCCGGGATATCAATAAGACCTCTTATCCTTCTATAAGCCTTCCTCTGTCTCCATTCTTTGTAGAAGAGATCCCCCCCGAAGCCAATCATTTTTCTTAGAGAAGCTTTCATGGGCTCCAAACGTAGTTGCTTGAGGTTCAGCAGAAACTCCCTCTTGGCCTGTCTCAACCCATCATAGCTTACGTAGTTTACCCATTCGCAAAGAGAGGCATTGACTACCTCAGCCCCGTGCTTCTCCAGAACCCTGACTAAGTCCTGATTGGCATGGTCGTGCATCCTCAGGAAGATCTCCCCAACAATACCGACCACAGGTTTAGGGGCGATTGTTGGATCGACGATACTCTTCGCCCCTTCAACAATCTCCTCCAGTTTGTCCATAATCTTGCCAAAAAGCTTTTTTCTCCCATAGATTTCGAAGGTGTCTGCCACTGATCTCCTGGATTTTTCCATGTAAGCATCTGTCATCCCTGGTTCTCGTTCATAGGGTCTGATTCTCCAGAGAAGCCTGTCGAGGATATCGGTTACTACCATTGAAAAATATGCCGCTTTTCTGAAATCTTGCTCCTGGTGCTCTGCCAAAATATCCCCTAAAGAATATGCATCACTGTTCGTAGGGGACAGGATCTGCAGTTCCTTCAGTCCGGGAAACGAGTCCAATACTATTCGCTGGTATTTATTGTACATACCGAAGCGGCACGGTCCTTCTGATTCGGGCATGAAGTAAATGTAGTCTGCGGGATTGAAACTATCGCCCAGCTCCTCTCTTTCCTGCTCAATACAATGGAGGATATCCCCCATGGTGACCTGACAGGGATAGCATTCTTTGCCGGATGTATATTCTTTGCCTAAGTCAAGACCCTTGTAGGTGTCCATGACCCTGGCCCGCACGCCAAAACTCCTAAAGGTTGCAGCCAGAAGATTTGCTCCGGTCCGATTCATCTCGGGAATC
>PPDG01000094.1 GCA_002899795.1 Desulfobacteraceae bacterium
ATAGGGAATGACCACGGTCAATAACTGGAGAATAATGGAGGCACTGATGTAAGGCATAATTCCCAGAGCAAAGACAGAAAGATTGCTGAGAGCACCGCCGGCAAACATGTCGAAGAGCCCCAGGAGAGTACCCTGTGCTTGGCTGAAAAACGCCTGCAGAGCCTCAGCGTTGATTCCTGGCGTTGGCACGTGCACGCCTACCCGATACACCGCCAGAAGCGCAAAAGTCATCAGGATACGGCGTTTGAGTTCAGGAATCTTCCCTATTGTCTGGAATCCACCAATCAATTGAGCTTAGCTCCCTTCATCCGGAATAAGTGCTTTCAAATCAGCCGAAGCTGTCTCCACCTTGCCTCCGGCTACCTCAATTTTTTTGCGGGCCGCAGCACTGCATCGGTCTACTTTCACCGTAAGCGCTTTGCTAATATCGCCCATACCCAGCAATTTGACGCCAGCCCATTGCCCCTTGACCAGCCCCCTCTGGCGGAGGATCTCTTCATCCACTACGCTGTCAGCATCAAAATGCTCCAGATCCCTGACATTGACCTCCGCGTAGACCTTTCTGAAGGGGTTATGAAAGCCCCTTTTGGGAAGCCGGCGCTGCAAAGGCATCTGACCACCCTCGAATCCTGGTGGCGTGCCTCCTCCCGAGCGTGACCCCTGGCCCTTGGTGCCCCGGCCAGCTGTTTTGCCACGTCCTGATCCCGGCCCACGTCCAAATCGCTTGCCTTTTTTCTTCGCTCCCTTAGGAGGTTTCAACTCATCAAGTCTCATCGCTAACCCACTATGCTCAATAGGTGGAACCTTGAGCGATCCCTTACACCTGAGATACTTCCACCATATGTTTCACCTTATGAATTGCCCCCATAATTTGAGGGGTATCATAGAGCGTAACCGTCTTGTGCATCCTAGTGAGGCCAAGGCTTCTCAGAATCTTCCGATGTTTTTCTGGTCTTCCTACCATACTGCGAATAAGTCTTACCTTGATCTCCTTGGACATACTGTAACCTCTTCCTGGTTCCGCCTTCCGACTAACAAGATTAATCCTTGATCTCATCGAGGGTCTTGCCGCGTCTCTTGGCAATCTCCTCTGGCTTGCGCAGCGTACGCAATCCCTCTATGGTCGCTTTCACCACATTGTGAGGGTTGTTTGAACCCAGACATTTGGTGAGGATGTTGTGGACACCGGCTGCCTCCATGATGGCGCGAACAGCACCTCCGGCAATTACCCCTGTTCCCTCAGAGGCAGGTTTGAGGAGCACAGTTGCTGCACCAAATTTACCCAGGATCTCATAGGGAATGGTGTTGTTGATAAGAGGTACCGCAAACATGTTCTTCTTGGCCATTTCCACTCCCTTGCGGATTGCCTCTGGTACCTCGTTCGCCTTTCCCAAAGCAGCGCCCACTGAGCCCTGCCCGTCACCCACTACAACGATGGCACTGAAGCTGAAGCGCCGCCCGCCTTTCACCACCTTGGCCACACGGCTAATGTGTACCACCTTATCAATTAACTGCAGCTCCGTTGCGTCCATTTCATACAAGGGCTTATCTCCTTTTTTAGCATTCAGAAATCAGCTTTGAGTCTTCAGTTGCTGACGGCTGAGAGCTGACAACTCCTAAAACTCCAGTCCTGCTTCCCTGGCCGCCGCGGCAAGAGCTCGCACTCGGCCATGATACAAGAAACCGTTGCGATCAAATACTACCTCGGTAATCCCTTTCGCTTTGGCCTCATCGGCAATCATCTTGCCCACCCTCTTGGCCTCCTCGATCTTACCCTTAACTTTTTCTTGTTGGCGAACATCTGGACGCAAGGTGGAGATGGCAACCAAGGTCACACCGTTGTCATCATCGATCAGTTGAGCATAGATGTGCTTAGTGGACCGAAAAACGCTAAGCCTTGGTCGCTCCGGACTTCCTGATATCTTTTTGCGTATACGTTTCTTCCGTTTGAGCCGTGCTTGCTGCCGAGGATTCATTCTCGATGCCATGTTTACACCTTTATCGCGATCAGCTTTCAGCTATCAGCGGTCAGCAACTGCTTTTATCCCGACTGAGGATCCAAAACTGCCAACCATGTTATAGACTTACTGTGGCTTTAAATACTTCCGTCTGTCAACAAAACTGACAGCTGACGACTGATCGCTGAATGCTTAATTACTTTACTCCGGCCTTACCAACCTTCCGCCGCACCACTTCGCCGGCATATCTGATGCCTTTGCCCTTATAAGGTTCGCAGCGGCGGAAGTCGCGAATCTTAGCGGCGGCCATACCCAGCTGTTCCTTATCAATACCGGTCAAGGTAATGCGGTTCTGTTTGTCAACTGCAGCCTCTATTCCTTTGGGCAACTTGAACTCAATGGGGTGCGAATAACCCAAACTCAGATGGAGGGTATCACCCCTAACATCGGCACGATAGCCAACGCCGCTAAGCTCCAACACCTTGGTATAACCATTGGTCACACCCTCCACCATGTTGTTGATCAAGGTTCGGGTCAACCCATGGAGCGCCCTCGCCTCCCTACCGCTATCCGCCGGACTCACTGTAATATTGCCATCGGTCATTTCCACCTTTACCCGCGGTGGAAGTTCGCGCTTGAGTGTACCCTTGGTCCCACTTACTTCGATCTCCGAACCCCGGAGATTTACTTTCACGCCTGCTGGAACTTCAACAGGTAGTTTACCAATACGAGACATGTAAGATCCTCCTCAGTGGATCCTGGTTTCCTTGCAGCCCCTACCACACCTTACAAAGAAGCTCCCCTCCGACCTTCTGCTTGCGGGCTTCCCGGTCAGTTAGGAGGCCTTTTGAGGTAGAGAGGATTGCGGTGCCCAAGCCATTGAGTACAGGGGGAATCTTATCGTGGTGCACATAAACCCTACAACTTGGCTTACTTATACGCTCTAGACCACCAATGACTGAAACATTATCTGCATCGTACTTCAGATAGAGTCGCAGTCTACCTTGTCTTTTATCCTTAATGAGCTTGTAGTTCTTGATATAGCCCTCTTCCTTTAGCAGTTTAGCGATGTTCAACTTCAGCTTGGAGGAAGGAATATCTACCTGTTCAAACTTTGCCATACACCCGTTGCGAATCTGGGTGAGTAAATCTGCGATAGGATCCGTCATCATGATGGAGATGCTCCTTTGCTACCAGCTCGACTTTATTACACCGGGAAGTTCACCTCGAAGGGCCATGCTCCGGAAACAAATGCGGCAGATGCCGAACTTGCGCAAGAAGGCCCTGGGGCGTCCACAAAGAGGGCAGCGATTGTATGACCGCACCTTAAATTTCGGTTTTCTTTCTGCTTTGGCGATAAGTGACTTTCTTGCCAAGGTTACCTCCTCCGTCCTATTAGTTTTTGAAGGGCATACCCATCATTTTCAACAGGGCCTTACCCTCTTCATCGGTTTTGGCTGTGGTGACTATGGTAATGTTCAACCCCTTGATCTTGTCAATCTTGTCGTACTCGATCTCCGGGAAAATAATGTGCTCTTTGATACCCACGGTAAAGTTTCCTCGGCCATCGAGAGATTTGTCAGACAGACCCCGGAAGTCACGAACTCGAGGTAGTGCCACGTTAACCAGTTTGTCAAAGAACTCGTACATCATTCCTTTTCGGAGGGTTACCATGCAGCCGATGGGCATGCCCTCTCTCAACTTGAAAGAAGCAATGGATTTTCGCGCTCGGGTGACCACCGGACGTTGTCCAGCAATGAGGGTCAACTCTTCCATTGCCGCATCCAGCACTTTGATGTTTTGAATGGCCTCTCCCAATCCCATGTTGAGCACGATCTTCTCCAGCCGGGGAACTTCCATTGGACTGGTGTAACTAAACTCTTTGGTGAGAGCAGGCATCAAGTCTGTCTGATACGTTTCTTTCAATCTGGACATCGAACGAACCCTCTATGTCTACCCCTGTTATTCTTTGTGACCTTCGTGGTGATTTGCTCGCCTTTATTCAATAATTTCATCGCATTTCTTGCAGTAGCGAACGCGCTTGCCGTCTTCGAGCACCCTCCGTCCCAGACGAGTGGGATCAGTGCATTTGCCACACACCACCATGAGGTTGGAAACTTGGATCGGGTTCTCCTTTTCCACGATACCTCCCTGGCGACTGTGTGCCCCTGGCCGCGTGTGGCGCTTGATAAAGTTGACTTTCTCCACTACGGCCCGGTCTTTCTTGGGAAAAATCTTCAGAACTTTGCCGCTCTTACCCTTTTCTTTCCCGGCAATAACCATAACTATGTCGTCTCTTTTGATATGGTATCTCTTTTTCTGTGCCATCAAATCTCCCTCTCGCTAGAGCACTTCTGGTGCCAGAGAGATGATTTTCATAAATCCCTTGGCTCTCAGTTCACGCGCCACCGGCCCAAAAATCCTGGTACCAATAGGTTCACGCTGTTGATTAACCAATACTGCAGAATTGTCGTCAAAGCGGATATAGGAGCCATCCCGCCGCCGAATTGCTTTCTTAGTCCTTACCACCACTGCTCTCATCACATCTCCAGGTCTAACCTTGGCGTTGGGAATGGCCTCCTTGATTGAGACCACGATGATGTCTCCCACCCGAGCGTAACGCTTGCGGGACCCGCCCAGGACCTTTATGCAATAGAGCTTCTTGGCTCCTGAATTGTCAGCGGCCAACAGCTTGGTTTCTGTCTGAATCATTGCTCACTCCGCTAGTGTTTCGATCCGCAGGTAGTGTTTACTCTCATGTTGCATAGAAGGACTAGGTGACGGCCTTTTCAACGATCTGGCTCACTCGCCACCGCTTGGTCTTACTCAAAGGCCTCGTTTCACGAATCACCACTCGATCGCCTCTTTTGCAATCATTATTTTCATCATGAGCTTTATGTTTAGAGCGTCTCCGTACGTACTTCTTATAGGTGTGGTGTTTGACCAGCCTATCGACTTGCACCACCACGGTCTTTTCCATTGCATCGCTAACGACAGTACCCGTTAGGGTCTTCCGTAGACCTCTCTCTTTCATGCTCTAGTCCTCATTTGCCCGTCGCTTCTCTTCTAAAACAGTTTTTACCCGGGCAATGTCTCTTCGGGTTCTTTTCAGTTGGGCTGTATTGTCCAACTGACCGGTGGCGTGTTGAAATTTCAGGTTGAAAAGCGCCTCCGCCAGTTCTCTTGTTTTTACTTCCAACTCTTCAACGCTCAGCTCACGGAATTCGCTAGCCTTCATCAACTTCCTCCCCGGCTGACGAATTTAGTGCCAAAGCCCAGCTTGTGGCCAGCCAACCTGAAGGCTTCCCTGGCCACTGGTTCAGGCACGCCTTCCATCTCGTACAGAATTTTACCAGGGCGAACCACTGCAACCCAGCCCTCAGGAGACCCTTTGCCTTTTCCCATCCTGGTCTCGGTGGGTTTCTTGGTAACAGGCTTATCTGGAAAAACTCGGATCCAAATTTTACCGCCCCTTTTGATATGCCTGGTCATGGCGATACGCGCCGCCTCAATCTGTCGGGCGGTCATCCACGAGGCCTCAGTGGCTTGCAGGCCATAATCACCAAATTCCAGCTTACTGCCGCGATGGGCCTTGCCTCTCATTCGCCCTTTTTGTTGTTTCCGGTACTTAACCTTCTTCGGTGCTAACATATTTAACTATCCCTCTGGATCTGCTCAGGTAAGAACCTCACCCTTGAAAATCCAAACCTTTACGCCGATTACCCCGTACGTGGTCTTGGCCACCGCAGTGCCATAATCAATATCAGCCCTAAGCGTGTGCAACGGCACCCGACCTTCGCGATACCACTCACGTCTGGCCATTTCTGCTCCCCCCAAACGACCGGCACAGGCCACGCGTACTCCTTTGGCACCGAACTTCAATGACGAGCTCACAGCCTTCTTCATTGCCCGACGAAAAGCAACCCGGCGTGTCAGCTGGAGAGCAATGTTTTCGGCAACCAAAGTGGCATCCATTTCCGGCTTGCGCACCTCTTGGATATCGATCATTACCTCGCGTTTGACTATCTGTTCCAGCTGTCGCTTCAGGGCTTCGATTTCGGCACCCTTTTTCCCAATCACTATGCCTGGGCGGGCGGTATGGATTCTGATCCTCGCCCGGTCAGCCGCACGCGCGATTTCGATCCGAGAAATCCCTGCGTGGTAAAGCTTTTCTTTGAGGAATTTACGGATTTCAGCATCTTCATAAACGAGATTGGCGTATTCCTTTTTGGCAAACCAGGTGGAATCCCACGACCGGATGATGCCCAGCCTAAGTCCTATCGGATGTACCTTCTGTCCCAAACTTCACCTCCAAGGCAAATTGCCTAAAATGAACTAAAGTGAACTAAAATGTCTAAAGTGTCTAAAGTGTCGAAATCTTCTTGTACTATCCATTGAATATATCTTCCGCTTTAAACCAAAATACGATGAACCGTGCTAAGCCTCATCGAGAATGACCGTGATGTGGCTGGAGCGCTTGAGGATCTTAGTGGCGCGGCCCATAGCCCGAGCCCGCCAACGTTTCATTGTGGGCCCCCCATCCACAAATATCCGCTTGATGTAGAGTGTATCTACATCGATATTAGGATTCTGCTCGGCGTTAGCCAGCGCTGACCTCAGTGTTTTATCCACCAAACGCGCTGCCTTCTTAGGCACGAATCTAAGAATCGTTAAGGCCTCCTCAACCGGCTTTCCCTTTATGAGTTCGGTGACCAATCGCGCCTTGCGCGGCGAGATTCTGACATATCGAGTAACTGCCCTGACTTCCATAATTCGCGTCCTATGGCCGGCTGGCTTTATCGCCGCCAGGTTCCTTACCTCTTGCCCTTCACACGACTCTTACGATCGCCCGCATGACTGTAAAATATCCTCGTGGGAGCAAATTCACCCAGTTTATGTCCCACCATGTTCTCGGTGACAAACACATGAATGAACATCTTGCCGTTGTGCACCGCTAGAGTCAAACCCACAAATTCAGGAACAATGGTGGAGCGACGAGACCAGGTCTTGATCATCCGGTGATCCCGGTGCTCCTGAGCAATCAGTACCTTCCTCAATAATTTTTCTTCAACAAAAGGACCTTTTTTTAACGATCGCGGCACGTTTGCCTCCTCAAACTTAGCGCACTACCTGGGGCGCCTCTTCACAATAAACTTGTCACTTGGTTTCGACTTACGAGTACGGTATCCCTTGGTGGGCATACCCCATGGGCTAACTGGATGCCGTCCTCCTGAGCTCTTGCCCTCGCCACCTCCGTGAGGATGATCCACCGGGTTCATGGCCACACCGCGCACTTTGGATCTGCGCCCGAGCCAGCGCGTACGTCCCGCCTTGCCCAGGCTAATGTTTTCGTGATCAAGATTTCCCACCTGGCCGATGGTGGCCTTGCACTCCAGCAATACTCTCCGCAGCTCTCCCGAGGGCAGCTTCAGCAAGGCATAACGACCCTCCTTGGCCATGAGCTGCACCCCAGTTCCGGCGCTACGCGCCAACTGTCCGCCCTTTCCTGCTTTCATTTCCACATTGTGGATAATGGTGCCCAGGGGGATTTTTTCTAAGGGTAGAGTATTGCCCGGTTTGATGTCGGCCGACTCGCTGGTAATCACCGTATCGCCCACCTGTATCCCCACGGGTGCGAGAATGTAGCGCTTCTCACCGTCTGCATAATGGAGGAGCGCAATCCGAGCAGAGCGATTCGGATCGTACTCAATGGTGGCCACCCGGGCTGGTATGTCGCTCTTGGCACGCTTGAAATCGATAATCCGATACCTACGCTTGTGCCCTCCTCCCCGATGGCGCACGGTAATCCGGCCATAAGAATTGCGACCACCCGATCTCTTGTGTGGCCGCAGTAGACTCTTCTCAGGCTTGGTGCGAGTAATCTCCTCAAAAGTCGGGTAAGTTTGAAACCGTCTCCCAGGTGATGTCGGTTTTACGGTTTTGACTGCCATAGATTTCCTCTCTTAAACGCCCTCAAAAAACTCGATCTTTTGCCCAGGTTTCAGAGTAACAACAGCCTTTTTCCAATGGCGCCTGCGGCCTTCGCTACGACCAAGCCGCTTGCGTTTACCCTGATAGTTCATGGTGCGCACATCCTCCACCTGAACCTTGAATATTCTCTCCACGGCCTTCTTGATCTCTATCTTGTTGGCCCGACGATCCACCTCGAAGGCCAGCTGATTGTTCATCTCTTTTATTATCGTGCTCTTTTCAGTAATCAGTGGTCGTTTGATAATCTTGTAGGCATCTTCCATAATTCACCTGTAGCCAAGCGTGCATAGCGTTAGGTTTCTGTTTTTTCGCTATGCGCTCTGTGTGTCTTTCCCGAGCAGGGCAGCCTCTATTTTCGGCACCGCCTCTTTTATTAACATCAGATGCTTATACCTGAGGATGTCATAAACATTCAGCCCTTCAGAGCGCAGCACCTTCGTATGGGGCACATTTTTGGCCGAAATTTCGACAACATCGTCACGCTCTGGAATCACCACCAAAACACTATCTATGTCAAAAGCCTGCAAAACTTCCGCAAAAGCCTTTGTTTTTATTTGATCAAGACCAAGCCCATCCAATACCACCACCTGATTCTCTTTACACTTGCAGCTCAAAGCCATCTTCAAGGCCTGCTTGCGGATCTTTTTGTTGACCTTGGGAGTAAAATCTCTCGGCTTAGGACCGAAGGTGACACCCCCGCCGCGCCAAAGCGGCGAAGACCTCGTACCTGCACGAGCACGTCCAGTCCCCTTCTGCCGCCAGGGCTTGCGACCGCCACCTTTCACCTCAGAACGTCCTTTGGTGCTAGCACTCCCGGATCTCCGCTTGGCTAGTTGCATGACCGCCACTTCGTGGAGCAGGTGTGATTTGACCTGGACATCGAAAATCTCGTCGTTCAGTTCGATTTCACCTATCTGTTCGTTCTTGCTATTGCAAACGGCCACTGTTGCCATGACCAGCCTCTTTTCTTCTCTCTACCGTAGGAGCAGATTTTTCTTCAAAAACTACTTTGTTGCTAAAATTTGCCGCTTTTTTTGATAAACACCACTCCGTTCCGCCCGCCAGGCACAGCACCCCTAATGAGAATGATGTTTTCTTCGGGTCTGACGTCCACCACCATGAGCCCCTTGACCGTCGCCCTCCGATTGCCCATCTGACCTGGCATCTTTCTTCCTTTGATTACCCGGGCGGGCGTAGCGCTGCAGCCTATGGATCCCGGAGCACGCTTGTTCATACCTCCATGACTCATTGGGCCTCGAGAAAAATTCCAGCGCTTGATGGTGCCGGCAAAGCCTTTACCCTTGCTCTTGCCCACCACATGAACCAGCTCGCCCACCTGAAATATATCAGCGTTGACTTCCTGTCCCAGCTCAAATTCTCCTACATCGTCCACTCTCACCTCTCTGACCACGGCGAAAGGGCCTTTCCCGCTTTTCTTGAAATGACCCAGCAAAGGTTTCTTGGTCCGCTGGGGCTTCTTTTCTCCGAAGCCCAACTGCACGGCATTGTAACCATCGCTCGCAACACTCTTAATCTGGGTGACCGTGCACGGCCCCACCTGAATAACCGTAACCGGGGTGACCTCACCGTCCGGAGAAAACAACTGGGACATACCCAATTTTTTACCAATTAGTGCGTTAACCATTTTCAATCACTTTCACGCCATGCGCTTTGAGCTATGCGGTTACAGCTTTATCTCAACATCCACCCCTGCCGACAGATCCAACTTCATCAGAGCATCTACTGTCTGCTGGGTGGGCTCGACAATATCCAAGAGTCGCTTGTGTGTTCGGATTTCGAACTGTTCCCTGGATTTCTTGTCCACATGTGGAGAACGGAGGACACAATATTTGGTGATCTTGGTGGGCAAAGGTATGGGTCCCGCCACCTTGGCACCAGTTCTCTTTGCCGTCTCGACGATCTCGTTGGTGGATTGATCCAACAACTTGTGGTCGTATGCTTTAAGTCTTATTCGAATCTTTTGGTTTGCCATGGTTACTCCGTCCTCAACCTTTACATTTGCCAATTCCTTAATTTCTTAATTCCTGAATTCCCTAATTCGCTATTCGATAACTTCACTGATGACACCGGCGCCCACTGTGCGGCCTCCCTCTCGAATGGCAAACCGCAACTCCTTCTCCATCGCTATCGGCGTGATCAACTCCACGCTTACC
>PPDG01000500.1 GCA_002899795.1 Desulfobacteraceae bacterium
CACCCGCCTATGGCGACAATGCCATCAAGTATTTCAACCTTGGAGTCAAAGGCTCCGCCACCCACAAGAAAATCGAATACTACACCAAGGCTTTGGAGCTGAATCCTGCCCTGGCGGCAGCCTATGAGAAGCGGGGTTTGCTCCACTATTACCAGTGAAATTACGACAAAGCAATTCAAGACTACCAGACATATCTTGATCTTGTCCCCGCCAAAGCTGATGCCTACCGGATGCTGGGCCTGGGCTACCTGAAGAGCCATATGTACGAACGCGCTATCTATAATTTCACTCAAGCCATCAAAATTGATCCCCAACTTACCGGCGGTTACGCTTACCGAGCGGAGGCATACCGATTGAGCGGTAATGACGAAAAAGCCATCAGAGATGCCACCACGGCCACCAAGCTTAGAGGAGATCTAAGGGCCCAAGCAGATGCCTATAAGACAAGGGCTAAGATCTACCGCAGACTCGGTAGCGTGGAACTCGCTGTTGCCGACTCTAGAGCTGCCATGCGCATAGATCCCAGAGTCCCCCGCTTTTGGGGTCGAAGATACTTCTATAAATATGCCAGCCCTGAGGAGTTGAGTAAGGCAGGGCTCATTGCGCTCATAGCCATAGCGCTCATATTGATTTTCAAGTTGACCATCAAGCCTCCTCAGAAATAGGACTAACCCTAGCTTCAATACAGCATATGTTCCAAGTTGTCTAAATATGCAGAAATTTTCCTGCTTCCCACCTGGTTAGATCGCTCTTGGTTATGTTTCAACCAACAATGAAATCTTCAATGGGAAGTGCTATGAATCTAAAAATATTCAAATTAGGCATGAGTCTCTGGCCTCCTTTTCTAGGTGCGGGGATAAAAGTCAAACACATAGCAGCTGACTTTAGAGAAGTGGTCGTTTCCATGAAATTACGCTGGTATAACCGTAACTACGTGGGCACACACTTTGGTGGTAGTCTTGCCGCCATGACAGACCCCTTCTACATGCTTATGTTGATTCACATCCTGGGCAATGAATACACTGTATGGGACAAAACCAGCACCATTGATTTCATAGCCCCTGGCAGGGGAACTGTGACAGCTCGCTTTCGCTTGAACGATGACCAGATAGCAGAGATTAAGAATGAGACAGCAGACCGCAAAGCATATTTCCCTGCACTGTCAGCGGACATTGTCAATGAATCAGGCGAAGTTGTAGCTCGTGTTAACAAAAAACTCTACGTGCGTAAAAAGCAGAGTCAAATAGACGATGAGAAACGTTAGAACTATGCTCATAGATCAGGTCCTTCCCAGATATGACGAACGCGAATATCATCAGATTGAGCTAAGAGGAAAACCAACGCAGGTTTACGAATCGGTTCGAGCCCTCGATTTCTCTGATTCTTTTCTCATTCGCATCCTATTCAGGTTGCGTGGACTTCCTGCGACATTAAAGTCCGTTGACGACCTCCTTGAAGCGGGCTTTGTTCTTGTCGACGAACTGCCAGGTCAAGAGTTTGTTCTGGGTCTTATTGGTAAGTTTTGGGCGCCAACTGCAAAGCTTGAAAAGGTGAACGCTCTACGGTACCGGGAATTCAACCATAAGGGGTACGCTAAAGTTGCCTGGAATTTTGCGGTCAATAAGACTTCTCATGGTCTGGTGAAGGTTTCCACAGAAACTCGGATCATGTGTATGGATGACCGCAGTAGAAAGCGTTTCAGACTCTATTGGCGTTTGGTTGGTTTTTTCAGTGGTTTGATCCGGAGGGAAATGCTTCGTTGCCTAAAAGAGAGCACCAAACTCAGAGAAGGCTGATTTAGGGTATTCTTGACCTTAAGCACTGATGGATTTTCAAAAGAGAGCTGTGCTATAAGATATTGGCTGTAGTGCACGTGACTGTAAAGTGAGAAAGGCTTTCACCATGGAAATCAGAGTGACTAGATCTACTACTGTTGGCCAGAAGGTTCGACCGAAAGATTCTGAACTCGGATTTGGCAAGTACACCACCGATCATATGTTTCTCATGGACTATAGCCGACAGAAAGAGTGGCACGACGCCCGCATTGAACCCTACGGGAATCTGAGGCTCGATCCCACTGCCATGGTACTGCACTACAACCAAGAGGTGTTCGAGGGCCTTAAGGCCTATCACTTAGAGGACGGTGGAATCGGTCTGTTTCGACCTGAGAAGAATATTGAACGGCTGAATGGTTCCGCCAGAAGAATGGTCATGCCAGAGGTGGATCCAGACCTGGTTCTCAGGGCCATGAAAGAGCTAGTCTTGCTCGATCGTAAGTGGATCCCCAAATCTGCAGGTACTTCACTCTACATTAGACCCACAATGATCGCCACTGAGCCAGCTCTTGGGATAAGGCCTTCGGATCAATACTTGTTTTACATCATCCTTGGGCCGGTTGGCGCCTATTATCCTGAGGGGTTCAGCCCCACCAGGATTTACGTTTCCGATGCCTACGTGCGTGCCGCCAAAGGGGGTGTGGGCGAAGCGAAAACTTCCGGGAACTATGGAGCTACTCTTTATGTTTCCCAAGAAGCCATTGGGAAAGGCTATACCCAGGTCCTGTGGCTTGATGCCAAAGAACTCAAGTATGTGGAGGAGGTTGGCACCAGTAATATCTTTTTTCTCATAAATGACGAACTTGTAACCCCACCCCTCGGGGGAACGATCCTGCCAGGTGTCACCAGGGACTCGGTGCTGCAACTTGCCAGACATTGGGGTCTCAACGTTTCCGAACGTCCGATTTCTATTGAAAAGGTCGCCGAGGGGTGCAAAAACAACTCTTTGAAAGAGATGTTTGCCACCGGCACCGCAGCGGTAATTTCTCCTGTTGGTTTGATCTGCTACAAAGGAGAAGACCTCCAAATAGCGGATGGGAAGACGGGTGAATTGTCCCAAAAACTCTATGACGAACTCACGGGCATCCAGTACGGCCGCAGGGAAGATCTTTTTGGCTGGCGATTTCGCCTTGCTTGATTTATCTCTTGTTTCCGGTGGGACAATTGAAAACATGATCTGCCTTTAAACACTGAAAATTATCCCCCCAAATGTAAGTAAAGAATCCGGACCCAAAGGACCCGGCTTTGGGCTGCCCCCTGAGGGGGCTTCAATAGTCTTTCCCCTCTTGCGGCAGTCTGCTGGAGGGACTAAAAATTCCAAATCACAAATATCAAATATCAAACAAATAACAATGACCAAAATTCGAAATTCCAAACTTGTTTTGTGTTTTGGTCATTGAATATTGGAATTTGAGATTTGTTTGTAATTTGGTGCTTGGAGTTTGGGATTTCATAGACTCCAGTACTCCAAAACAGCTCTCAATCTTTACCGGCAGAGCCTTATGTGAAGCTATCATCGTCAGGGCTCGTCGGATTGGTTATGAACGCATGCGTTTGGACACGCTACCGTCTATGGAAACGGCCAGGGCATTGTATGCTTCTCTTGGATTCAAGGAAATAGAGCCGTATAGATACAACCCGATTGAGGGTGCACATTTCATGGAATTGGTGTTGTAACTCTTGGCAGCCGTAGGTCGGATCAATCCCGCTAGAGCGGAACTAGTGCAAGAACGATCCGACCCACGAATTTAGCATGGGAGGAAAAAAAGCGTCATGTCAGATTTTGATTCTTCGCAATGGGCAGACAGCGAATTTTCTCAGGAATATAGAAAGTATGCAAATGACTATCTCCCAGACCGTTTCAAACTGATAGAGATTGTCAAATCCTTTTTCAGACACTTTATTTATGAGGTCGATGCTCCCAGAGTCCTCGATCTGGGCTGTGGAGACGGTTTATTGATGCAGGAGTTGATGAAAAGCGATAATCGTATAAGAGCCACGCTGGTGGATGGCTTTTCAGAGATGCTCGAATCTGCAAAGAAACGTCTTGCCGACTTCCGTGACGTTCAGTTCGTTCAGGCCACTTTCCAGGATCTCTTAGTAGATGATCCTTTGCATACCAGTTTTGACTTCATCCTCTCGTCATTTGCTATTCATCACCTGGAGACACAGGAGAAGAAAGCGCTCTTCGAGTATATCTACCATCATCTGAGTGCGGATGGCTTTTTTCTCAATCTAGATGTTGTCCTTGCACCATACCAGGACCTGGAGGAGTGGTACTTGTCTCTGTGGCGAGAGTGGATTAGTGCAAGCGTGGACAGTGCTAGGAAACCCGATTTGTTGCCCATACCGCAGCAGTACAAGGACAATCCAGACAATTTCCCCGATACATTATCATCGCAACTCGAAGCATTACAGGCAATCGGTTTCAAGAACGTTGATTGCTTCTACAAATACGGCATCTTCACAATTTTCGGTGGTAAAAGGTGAGATTGGTTGAGAACATTCCACTGAATACGCAGATAATCGCCAGCCTCATAAGCGATCGCGAAGACCTGCACCTGGTATGGCCTGTTGCCAAATGGCCCTTTGACCATGACCAGTGGCGAGAGGTGCTTAATCCGGATGCAGGCAATAAGCCTTTCTTGGTTTTTGAAGGCGAGCAGCTCATAGGTCACGCCGCCCTTCGCAAGACTGAGGAATCGGACGTCTACGCTGTAAGCTTCCTGTACCTTTTACCCCGGCTGCGCTCTCAAGGATTAGGGGAAAACATCATTGGTCTTCTGGAGCAGTACGCCACAGAGAAATTGTCCGCCAAGAAATTAATATTAGTCACCAGGACATACAACCCCATGGCCCTTAGATGCTACACCAAGTGCGGCTTTAAAGAATACAGTCGGGAGGAAACACTGATCAGAATGTCCAAAGTATTGTTGCCCAACTAAGCTAGTGACCAGACTGACAATCCGTAACTGCAGAATGGAGCAAGGATGTTTGAGCGAGTCAAAGCGGCCAGAAAACGATTGCGAGGCTACGCCAATGTAACCCCGGTTATGACTTCCAGAATCCTCAACGAATTGGTGGGAGCGGATATTTTTCTGAAATGCGAAAATTTTCAGAGGGTCGGCGCTTTCAAGTTTCGTGGCGCCTTCAACACAATATCTCAACTTACAGACCAACAAAGAGAGAGCGGCATAATCACTTACTCCTCCGGAAACCATGCACAGGCAGTAGCTCTGGTGGGTCAGTTACTGGGAGTCAGAACCACGGTGGTTATGCCGAACAATGCGCCCAGAGTTAAGCGCGCCGCCACCGAGGCCTATGGTGCTTCGGTTATTGAGTATGATCCTGAGGAAGCGACTCGTGAAGAGATGGCAGATTTTCTTAGAGCTGAGCATGGCTATACAATAATTCCTCCATTCGATCATCTTGACATCATTGCCGGGCAGGGAACGGCAGCATTGGAGTTGTTCGAGGAACTGAAAACCCTGGATATGCTGCTTGTACCGTGTGGGGGAGGAGGCTTGTTGAGTGGCTCAGCTATCGCCACCAAAGGCATAGAACCGGCTTGTCGGGTAATTGGCATTGAACCAGAGCTGGCAGACGATGCTACCAGATCATTTCACACAAAAACACTGCACACAGTCAAGAATCCACCCACCATCGCTGACGGAACCCGTACTCCGTCTTTGGGTAAGCTTACTTTTCCCTTGGTGTTGGAATACGTCGATGATATGAGAACCGTGACGGAAACCGCCATCGTGGAAGCTGTCCAATTTTTATTTTACCGGATGAAAATTGTGGTGGAGCCCTCGGGCGCACTGGGGTTAGCAGCATTACTCAGTGGTGCAGTCTCTGCGTCAGGCAGAGTCGGTGTTATTATCAGTGGTGGTAATGTTGATGGCGATATGATGTCCAAAATATTGCTGACTGAATTATTGAACAGTCTCGAATAGTATTTTTTGTTCCTCCCATTAACGAATAACCTTCAATTGAGCTTTAAAGGAGGCTATCTTGAGCTTTCTGCATGTCTCAAGAGATGGCGAGATCGCGACTGCTATTTTAAGCAGGGGAAAAGTAAACGCGCTAAACGAGCCCATGGTAGAAGAAATCACCAGGTCTTTTGAAGATCTGGCAACAGATAATGAGGTAAAATCGATTATCTTCACTGGTTCTGGCAAATTCTTTTCTTTTGGCTTCGACGTCCCTGAATTTCTCAACTACTCCAAAAGTGACTTCATTAGATATTTAGAGAAATTTACTAACTTCTACACCTATTTGTTCCTGTTTCCAAAACCGATTGTTGCTGCACTGAACGGTCACACCATAGCCGGAGGTTGTATGTTGGCCACAGCATGTGACTTCCGCTTGATGGTCACAGGAAAAGCCAAAATCGCGTTGAACGAGATAACCTTTGGTTCAGCGGTTCTTGCTGGAAGTGTAGAGATGCTAAAGTACTGTGTGGGGTCTAGGAATGCTCAGTCAATACTGTATAATGGAACCATGTATTCTGCTGAAGAAGCTTTTGAACTGGGATTGGTTGATCAGGTCTCCTCTGCGGATGCTTTGGCAGAAGATGCCAGGAAAGTCGCTCAGGAATTTGCTAAGAAAAATAGTTCGGCTTTCAGGTGCACAAAACATCTTTTGCGCAAATCTGCTTCCGAGGAGATGATCAAGCGCGAAAAGGATGCCATCCTCGATTTCGTCGACATCTGGTACTCGGAACAGACGTGGGAAAATCTAAAAGCAATAAAGATCTATTAGGGGAAGGGAAGAGATAAAATGATGGTATCCGGGTGAGCCTTACCGGCAGAGAACTTGAGGTGCTTCGTCTTTTGGCAGAGGGCTTTACCAACCTTGAGATTTCTGAGATACTCGTCATCAGCCATCACACCGTAAAAAGCCACGTGGTTCACATCTTCAACAAGTTGGGTGTGAACGACCGGACCAAGGCGGCAGTCTGGGCCGCCCGCCAGAGATTGATTTAATGGCGATACTGAACAATTTGGCAAAGAAAGAGATGCAATTATGCTAAAAAAATGGTTTTTGCTGACGTCGATGCTCATGCTGACCAGCCTGATGATGACTCCCCTGGTTGTTGCGGCGGAGTCCGCCCAAACTTTCAGGCAGAAGAACGGCCTGCTGGCCTATGCTCCCCCCGTCTGGTTTTTGGAGGGGTACTTCATTGCCCGCGAAAAGAATCCAGGTTACATTTTCGGAACAGTGCAGGATTTCGTTAGGACTCTGGGCGGCACAACCACATGGTTGATCGAGGATCTGGAACTAAAACGGGTTGAGCTAGCCTCTGCGGAAGGAAAGAATCCGGAATATTCGTTGTTTCTGGAGGCTGTTTCACCTCAAGGGACTGAATATTGGGTCTTTGTGGTGTTGCCTCATGAAAACGCCCAGGCGTGGTTCGACGCCAGGCGGGCATATCATGGGAGAAAGGCTGCCGATTATTACGGAAAAACCCAAAGTGAGCTTGAACACGCCCTTAACCAAGGCATTAAGATTAAAGCTGAGCTTCGTTTCTTGATAGAGAGAGGAGATATCAGCCTGTTGGTCCCCGAGGACGAGATCAGGAGTAGATACAAATTCCAGCCGGTTTTCGATCTCAGCGCCGGCCGCTGGCTGGGTTCGGCTGCCAAGACCAAATAGCCTATATTTAAGGAGGTATGAATTATGTCATCCCATGAGGATAGGAGTGGAAAACCTAATCGCCGCCAATTCTTTAAAAAAGCTGCAGCCATCGGCTTAGGGGCCACGCTGGGTGGCTCCTCTCTCTGGCGGCCCCACCAGGCCTCGGCCCAGATCACCATTCCCAACGAGCCCATGCCCCGCAGACCCTTTGGCCGCTCGGGCATAATGGTCTCCACCCTTTCACTTGGCGGTATGTTCGACATTCTGAACAATCGTTTGATGCTCGCTAAAGCTCTTGATTGGGGGGTCAACTATTGGGACACGGCGGAGGGATACGGTGGCGGCCGCAGCGAGGAGGGAATCGGTCGCTGGTTTGCCCGCAATCCCGATACCCGCAAACAAGTTTTCTTGGTAACCAAGCTTTCCACCAGAAGAGGTGGCAATTTTGAGACCCGATTGGAGGAGAGTCTGAAAAGGCTGCACACCGATTACGTGGACCTATTCTTCGTGCATGGAATCCGCTCCATTAATGAGATGGAATCCAGCCTGAAATCTTGGGCCCAAACCATGAAAAAGGCCGGCAAGATAAGGTTATTCGGCTTCAGCACCCATTCCAACATGGAAGAGTGCCTCGAGGGAGCAGCCAAGCTACCATGGATAGACGGCATCATGTTTACCTATAACTACCGCCTAATGCACGAGCCCCGCATGAAAGAGGCTGTCGAGGCCTGTTACCGAGCCGGTATCGGTCTGACCGCCATGAAAACCCAGGGCGGCGGCCCGGTGAAAAGCGACAGTGAGTCTGAGATTGAAATGGCGGGCCGCTTTATGCAGAAAGGATTTACAGACAATCAGGCAAGGCTCATGGCTGTCTGGCAAGACAAGCGTATCGCCAGCATCTGCTCTCAAATGCCCAACCTCACCATCATGGCCACCAATGCGGTGGCAGCGTTGGACCAAACCCACCTTTCACAGTCAGATCGTGCCTTTTTGGCCCAATACTCCAAGGAAACCTGCGGCGACTATTGCGCCGGATGCGAGCGTCTCTGTTCAGAAGTGCTCGCTAAAAGGGTGCCAATCAACGACGTCATGCGCTGCCTCATGTACTTCCATTCCTACCAGGATTTCGGCTTGGCACGTTCCACCTTTGAGACTTTGCCGACTCAGACAAAAGAGCTTTTGACTCAATTGGACTTCAGCGAGGCCGAAAATTCGTGTCCCCGTAACTTGCCCATCGGAAAATTGATGCGGGAGGCTGCCACCCTGTTCGTTTGATCAAGCCCACCATAATTCAAGCCCGGATATTTCATGATTTGCTGTCGCGAGACCACGAAGATGGGCGTGCCACCTGGCAACCGCAGGGTGTTGGTTCCGAGGCGTACCAGAACGGTACGTCGCAGGTGCCGACACCCGAGGACGCCAGGAAGGACGGCCATATCCGTGGTTGCAGCAAGTTAGTCATGAATTATCCGGGCTAGGATAGTTATGTGTAACCCAGCTCGTTTCTGATCTCTTGCGTTATTTTATTAATATCATTTCTCTCATCATGAGTTAATTTCGCTGGTTGAGGTCTTCCTTTGTAACTCGGTTTTGTTGTCTCAATTATATCCCTTTGCTCATCTGACAAAGCAAAGCCCAACCAGTCAAAGAGCTGGCCTAACTGCTTGCTATCATTACTAAGTATCTCCTCATAGCAGACAATTCTGCTTCTCTCTGAATTTTCCCTGCAAAAATGCAAGAAATAGGTATTCTGTGCTACCCAGGTGTGGGCGTCATCCTCTATGCCATCACTCGCCCGGGCTGATATTTTGCTTGCAACAACGTCAACGGGATGACGAACAATAAAAACAAATCTTCCATCCGGATAAAGATCAGCTAGCATTTCCGGCACGCGATCATTTAGTCCATACCTTATCTCCTTGAAGCCCCAATGCACCTTTTGCTCTAGAGAAATAGGATTAAAAAAAGACTCGATGAAATCTCGAAAATTGTTTCTCACCGTTTCTTGATTGTACCAATTCGTCCATGCACTCCACAGTTGTGGATTTTTTAAGGTCTCAAAAACAGAGATCGGCTCTTTTCCAGCAATATTCTGACTCATTATGTACTTTTCGATCATTTTGTCTTCAAGATTGAGAAAATATGCTGCCGCTATCTGTTTTAAAAAACCGCCATGCTCCCCATAAATCATGGCATTGTCGACACTATTGAGGATTTTTTGCAGGAGAGTACTCCCGCATCTACCGGTACCCAACAAAAATATTGGAAACTCTGCCTCAGGCTGTGGATAATAGTCTTTCCGGGATTCGTCTTTTGGCTGCTGCTTAACCTGGGTCATTTCTCTGTCGTTCCTTTCATCTGCTTGAACAAATAGACCATGTCACAGAAGCTGGCATTTTCAGGTAAACCGGTTTTCAACAAACAAGTTCTCACCCACCTCGAAAATGCTGGCTTTTATGACTCAATTCCTTCCTGGGATATTTCTCTTTCGTCTGAGAGAATGACATTCGCATAGGGGGGGCACATTTTGCAGGTCCACTCTGGGTGCGGTTGCATTTTCATAAAATCTACTAGTTCATCGTCCGAGCAATCGGGTGTAAG
>PPDG01000216.1 GCA_002899795.1 Desulfobacteraceae bacterium
AAATCGCACAGCCGTAATTGTCTGGACTCAGCCAGCAGAGTATGGGCATCCAGCACTGCCCCAAGAAGGTCCGCCCCTACTCTTCCTCCTCCGGCGCTAGCCACAATCAGTGGCTCGTTCTCTTTGAGTTCTAACCGCCTCCTTATGTTTGCACCATCGTTTCCACTTGGCCGAGCCGTTACAAAGCCTGTGTACACCACCGGTATTTTGATATCAGCCGTGCTCGCAAAGGTCTCATCCAGAGAAACCAAGGTCGCATCTGCGTGCACCAACAAGGCCCCGAAATATTTGTTAAGTACATCCAGTACTCTGCGTTCATAAAACTCTTGATCCTTCTTTTCCACCAGAATGTCGCGGAGGCTACAAACTACTCTGGTTGAGCCGAAATCACCCCGGTGAATTGCCTCCAAGATCGGGAGTAACTCAAAATGGAACCGTTTTCGCCCAAACGGATACAACTCGACCATAAAGAGGTCAGGAGCGGTTTTTTCGAACAAGGAATAGAGAAGATTCGTGCGCTCCTCCTGGACCTCCTTCAGGGAACGGTTTTTTTCGGTTGGGAAAATGGTGCTAAACCCCGAATCCATCTGCAACCCCGGTAGTCCGTATTCGCTTACATGCGAGGGTAATTCCGCACCCACTGGGGGACCGCCGCTTACTAAAACCAGTTGATGACGGTGTAGTGCCCGGGCAATCTCCAGACTTCGGAAGTAGTGGCCTATACCCAGGACGTGTTGGCAGTAGTGAATAATTTTCATCTGCTTCCCGCTAAAACCCCCATTTTGAAAACCACGTCCTTCCCAGCATAGCAGGATCTTCGATGGGCTTGGTCATAGATAGTTGGCTCTGCCTGAGGTTATACAGTGCCGAACTTTGAGTCCCGCTTGGAGCGGGAGTCAGCCTGTTTTGTATTTTGAATATCGAAACTGGGGACCCGCCCGCAGGGTGGGGAGTCCGAAGGACAATATCGAACAAGGAATTTCGAACAGCAGAAGTTTTTGAAAGGAATAAGACAATTTTTTTCACTTCGATATTCTGCGGTTCCTTGTTCTGCGGTTCTGCGGTTCATATTCTTAAAGCCAAGTCCTTTGGGCATAAATTCTTTATTTACAATCGACCAAGGTATCACGAGCGAAAGGCGTTGGAGTATTGCAAAAAATCTTGAGTTGCGAAGCTTTTTTTCGTCGTTCCATCACTCCTGCACTCCAGTACTCCAGTACTCCATGGTTGTCGCCTACTGGTTCCACCTCACTAACAGATGACAAGTACGGCAACAACCTCTGGAGGTGTAATACTGGCTTCATATCTCTTCATTCAGCCTGTAGACCTTGAATCCCTCACCATTATAACTCAGCCAGTGCAACCGATAAGGTTTTATCAGGGCCGGTTCGTCCGGCAAGAACCTTCTGCCACACAGCCGATAGAGCAAACATCTAATGACTCCCCCATGGGTAATCACCAGGATACGATTGCCCCTCATCTGTTGAGCAATATCCATCAGTGCCTGCCGACTACGCTGCAAAACTTCCCGACGACTTTCTCCGTCAACGGGCCTAAAGTCCCAGCCCAGTTTCTCCTGTACCTTGAGCTCATTAGTGTTAAGGAGGTCACTGAGTTTACTGCCTGACCAACTACCCCAATCCTGTTCTCGCAGTCGGGGCTCCAGCGAGCAGGGGAGTACCAGACTATGGTTTATCAAGGTAGCTGTGTGGATCGCTCTGCCCAGATCACTGGTCACCATGTAATCCAGCTGATGTCGCGCCAGAGCGCATCCCCATCTTCTGGCCTGTTGTCTGCCGCTGGAAGTGAGGGGGGCATCCTGCTGACCCTGGACACGCTTCTCGCGGTTCCATTCGGTCTCAGCATGGCGCATTAGGGCGAAATAGGTAAGCAAGAAGGCCACTCTCCGTTGTTTAGAGGTTATCAACTCTAAAAGTCCGACGTTTAGCCGCTTGTCAAATCGTTCAAGTCCTAGAAATCGTAGCACGCGTAAATAGTGAACCCTTCGACAAGCTCAGGACAAGCGGTAAACGGTGAACAGTAAGAGATGTTATACGTTATACGTTATACGTTATACGTTATACGTTATACGTTACAGGTTCCTTTCTGACCTCTGACCTCCTTGGCGCGCCGAAGCTTTAGCGAAGGCGGCTGATCTCTGACCTCTGATCTCTGTCTTCTGCCCCATGCCCTATGCCCCACGCCTCTGCGGGTTTTGCCTGTCAACTAATCCGAGCAGAGTATCTTCCACAATGTGGTAGTTTTGCTTGAGATCGTGCCTGCTCCGTACGTAACCACTTGCCGCCTCCCCCATCCGTTTTCTCAAAACCCGGTCAGCCAGTAGCCGGGCAATGGACTCATTGAACTCTCTGGCATCAAAAGGGGAAACCAAATAACCGCAGACGCCATCTGCCACCACCTCCGGCACCCCACCGTCTGCAAAGGCCACTACAGGTAGACCGCAGGATTGAGCTTCCAAGAAAACCATGCCCAGTGACTCACGAATGCCAGGGAAGACAAACAAATCCCCGGCACTGTAAAAGCGGTACATCTCCTCCCGTGCCACCTTGCCCAGAAATCGAACTCGTCCAGGAAGGTAGGAGTCAGCCAGTTGACGAAGATGACGGTCTTCCTTACCTTCTCCCGCTATCACCAGATACAGGGGGACATTCTGTCGGAAAAGCTCGCCACAAGAGCGAATCACCCAGGAGAGTCCCTCGCTCTTGACCCCTGGACGGAACATAGCGGCGGTAAGCACCACAACCCCTTCAGTTATATCCCACTCTTGTCGCAGTTGCTTTCTGGATCTTGCATCAAAAATGAACTGCTCCGGCAAGATTCCGGGCACCACGTAGGTGAGACTCTCTTCGGGCACTATCCTGCCCAGGTTAACGAAATCTTCTTTTCTGTTGGTGAAAACGTGGTCGGCAGCCAGAAGCGCTCGTCGGTTCAGGACAAAACCGGCCCACGTCTGCCAGCGTTTACGCCTTTTGGTGGAATAGATGCCCTGAAAGATCGTGTAAGGCAGCCTCAAGCGGCGACTGCAGTCGGGGCCAAGGAGATCGGGTGCTTTGTAGTAGCTGTGGTAGGTTAGCCAAAGATTAGGGTTCAGTTTCCGACAGCGCTGCAGCGAACGACTGCGAGCCCTGAGGAACTGAAGCCAGCGCCAAGGCTTCCAGTAAATCCAGCGGGTTCGGAACTGGCTGATGCTTTCCAGACGATGACCACGTCCCTGGAGAAACTGATAAAGTCCAGTACCAATGACCAAATCACCAGAAGGATGTGGGTGTCCCAATGGTTTTAAAGGGGCATAGAATGCAATGTTTAGTGACTGAGACATATTTGTACCGAAGATTTAATGGCTACTTCGTACCGGGTGGATTCGTTCAGGTCTCCCGAGATTGGCGAGACGGGGAATTACTACTTAATATTGGCACACAGGTCTGGCCAGACCTCTCGTTTTGCCCGTCTTGCGTCACAAAGCGCCATGGACTACCTGCGCCCTATTCCTGCTTGTTCAAATACTGCGGCCAGCTTTTGAATCAGCTTGCGGTTATCGAAATCTTCCCTGACTTGTTGGCGCGCAGCGGTGATGATGCGGTGACGCAAATTCTGATCAATTAACAATCGGACCATACCTGTGGCCATTGCTTCAGGTTGACCAGGTTCCACTAGTAGTCCGGTGCGACCGTCTTCCACAAGCTCTGGGATAGCTGAGACTCGGGTGGCCAACACCGGCACCCCCATGGCCATACTCTCGAGGAAAACATTGGGAATGCCGTCCCGGTCACCGTTACTGGCCACCTCGCAGCCCAAGACGAAAAGATCAGCTTGCCTATACTCATCAATCACCCTGTCGTGTGGCTGGGTCCCCAACCAGTGGCAAGAATCACCAAGTCCTAAATTGTGCAGATGATTCAGAATTGATCGCCGATCTTCCCCATCACCAATCAGAGTGTAGCGAAACGAGTATCCCTGGTCGAACAGAAGGCGCAGGGCACGAATCACCGTGGGTAACCCCTTCTTTTCAACCAGGCGGGCAATGCTCAGTATCCGGTACGGAGGTGAGGGTTGCCGCGGTTCGGATGGCCTATTAAAAAGTCTGGCGTCGATGCCGTGATAGATACAGTGAATGGACGGACCCTCGGGAGTCAACTCTTCGAGAAAACGACGGTTGTACTCGGTGCAGGTCACTACGAAGCTCGCCAGAGCAATTTTCTCCTTCAGTTGTCGGGGGGCCGAAGTATAGATATCCTTGGCGTGGGCGCTAAAACTGAATGGTAGGCCGCTCAGCTTGTTGGCAAACAGGGCCACCGAGGTTGGCGAATGGGCAAAGTGAGCGTGCAGGTGACAGACGTTCGTGCCGGGAAGCAGGGCGTGAACCAGATATCCTGCCTGGAGTAAGTGTTTAATGGTGGCGACTTTCCTTGAACGGCGCAAGCGAGTGAGCATGATCCGGAAGGCTTCAGAATAGGCCTCAGGACGCTTTTTTGCCAGCAAGAGGTTATGGTAAAGTAGACGAGGCAACGGGACCAGAAGGGTTTCGGGAAGATAGTCTACCGAGGCCCGAATTTGTTTTACACTTTCGTGGGTAAATTGCTCCCGCGGCTGACGCATGGGAAAAAGGTGGAGCGGGAAACCGAGGTTTTCCAACAAGTTAATCTCATTGGAGATGAAGGTCTCACTAATACGGGGATAACCTTTAAGTATGTAACCTATTACTCTCTCTCGGCCTTCAGTCAATTTTCTTCATCCTTACTATCAAGAATGCGTCGATTGGACCAGTGGCGCGGAACCATCCGACCCACCAACTACTCCAAAAAACATAGCTTTTGATAGTATCACGCAGGACCTCGCTCAGTCCAGGGAGGATAACCAGCAGCAGTTCAGGGCCATTTCCTCGCGGTTCGCCGCAAGGCAATAGCGTGACCCTTTACCTCATGCATCTGCTCGGCGCAAATCGTTAATTTTCACTTACCAGCTGTTCTCTTTTATGCTAAGTTGGCCAAAAGAGGTAATAGCTATGCTCCACGACAAAGAAAAGCGCCAGCGTCCAAGAGCCAGAGTCAGCTGGCAAGTGACCATAAAAAGCAGTCAAGGAGACCTCAGCGGAGAAACACTGAATGTTACTGTAGATGGCGCCCTCGTCCTTTGCAGGGAGCCGCTTGAACCAAATGACACCATAGAGATGGTTATGAATGTACCTGCCCTAGTCAGTCCATTAATAATCCCTGCACGAGTCATCCACTCAAACATTTGCAACCCCGAAGATGAAACTCTTTGCTATGAAATAGGCGTTCGCTTTACCGAGATCTCAGAAAAAAACAGATGGCTGATCTCAGCTGCAGTCCAAAGAGAGTCTGGGGTGATGTTGATGCCGTAGAGACCTATAGCTTTTGCAGGAAAGGAGCTACCCTAAAAGTCGGGCTAAGACAACTCGCTGAGACACGTTGAAAACAATAAAAAAACCCGCCGAAACGGGCCATCCAACTTGCCTGGGTCCAAACTCTGTGCTTTTTCCTAGCCCGGATATTTCATGAATCACTTGCTGCTATCACGGATATGGCCGTCCTTCCTGGCGTCCTCGGGTGTTCCTTCGACAGGCTCAGGACAGGCTCCCCCTGCGACGTACCGTTCAGGTACGCCTCGGAACCAACCCCCTGCGGTAGCCAGGTGGCACGCCCATCTTCATGATCTCGCGACAGCAATTCATGAAATATCCGGGCTAAAGCTGTACTACCTTTCTCTCTCTGATAACCTCTCCCCGGAACTCGGCCAGCCTCTGTCGCATGACCTCAAGTCCGGTAAGACGAAATTGCCGTATCGCCCGGTGATAGGGCTGAGGATCATCAAGCATGGCCAGCAGCTTGTCTTTCAATAGGCCGGGACTTACTCGGCGCCAAGGTATAAAATCCGCCAGGTTCCGCTCATGCAAAATCTCAGCCCTGATCAACTGCTCTCGGCGCGGTTGTTCTCGAGGGATTATGAGAGACGGTTTTCCCTGGCTCAGAATCTCGCAAACCGTATTGTACCCCCCCATGCTCACCACAACATCGGCAGCCCCGATCAATCTTTCCATGCGTCTATAGAACCGGTAGGAACGAACCGCAAGACTTCTGCTTCTATTGAAAATTTCAGCTCTCATTTTCTTGGGCATGAAGGGCCCGGTAACCATCACTGTGCGAAAAGGAGGTGGTCCTCCCCACTCTTCCAGCATTCTGAGATATGCATCCATGTGAGCATAGCCGTCGCCACCGCCCCCGGTTGTGACCACCACCAACTTCTCTTCAGGCTCAAGCCGCTGCTCCCGGCGCACTTCGCGCACCTCTCCAGGTTTGGTCACCCGGCGCGGAATATAGCCGGTAAATACTATCTTCCTGCTGATATTTTCCGGGATATCATACTCACGAATCGGGTCATAAAAATCCTGATCGCCATACACCCAGATTTCTGAATAGTATTGTTCCAGCACATCATAGACGCCCTTTTCTTCCCAGTCTTTCTGCGTACTGGCGGCGTCGTCCATGATGTCCCTGAGGCCGAGAATGGTGTGAGTGTCTGGGTGACAGCGTTTTAGCCACTGCAGGGTCGGGACGATCTCCCTTTTGAGGCCCAAAGGAGCCTTGTCAACAATAAACAGGCGTGGTTGGAAGGCCTTGGCAGTGCTGGTAATAATGGTTTGTCTGATTTTTAAGGCATGGCGGGTGTTTATTTTGATGGAGAGGGGAAGGTACTCCTCATTAGTCATCTTGATCATTCCGGGCACCCGGACAAAATCGATCTGTTGGGGAAAACTGAATCGACCGACTATTGGACTCCCGGTGAGAATGATGGTATTGACATTGGGATCTCGCAGGTGGGAGGCAATGGCCAGAGTTCGACGGATGTGGCCGAGGCCATAGGTATCGTGGGAGTACATCAGAATATTATAGGTGGACTTGCGGGCCATGCATACTTCCAATCAGATCTCTGTTGACGGAGTATCGCTAATGAAAGTGGTGTCTTTTGAGGGCCCACTCAGCTCATCCCGACAAACATCGCGACTCTACTAGAATACCCCTAAAAGGTCAAGTGGAAGCCCTCTTGACTGTAAAGCAGGCTCTCCTATAATCATAGCTCAAAGAGCAGCGAGACCAGAGACAATAGCGTTACTATTTTAGACAATAAATTTTATCCCGTCTCGCCAAGAATTGTGCTCAGTACTTAGTGCTTAGTGTATAATCCTCAGTACTCATTCTCGGAGGGATTTCTCTTATGGCTGCTGTACAGCTTGGCATCGACAACCTGCTAGCAACCCAGCCAGACTGGCTGCGAAGCGCACGGATCGGCTTGCTCGCCAACCAGGCCTCAGTGGACAACCGTCTCCGCCACACTCAAAATCGACTGCTCGAGGCCGGAGCCAATCTCACTGCCATTTTTGCCCCTCAGCATGGTTATCTTGGTGAACAGCAGGCCAACATGATCGAGTCCGATGATTTTATCGACAAGCACCTGGACATCCCTGTTTTCAGCCTTTACAGTGCGACCCGGCAACCCACAGACGCTATGCTCTCACACATTGACATCCTCGTCGTTGATCTACAGGACGTTGGTACCCGAGTTTACACCTTCGCCACCACCTTGGCCTTATGTATGGAGGCCGCCAGGGATCACGACGTTAAGGTGGTGGTTCTGGATCGACCAAACCCCATCGGCGGCAAGCGAAGTGAAGGAAACCTTCTTGACTCTGAGCGCAGCTCTTTCGTCGGCCGTTTCCCGATCCCTATGCGCCACGGTCTTACTATAGCAGAGCTAGCGCTCCTTTTTAATGAAGCCTTTGACATCGGCGCTCCTCTGCAGGTCTTTCACCTCAATGGCTGGAGACGTTCGATGCTCTATGGGCACACCGGTCTGTATTGGGTTCCACCTTCACCCAATTTGCCCACACCAGAGTCAACCCTGGTGTACCCTGGCCAGGTTATACTGGAGGGTACCAATCTCTCAGAGGGCAGGGGCACCACCACACCTTTTGAGCTTTGGGGTTCCCCATACCTTAAACCTGAACTGGTTACTGAACGTCTCGCCCAGGAGGACTTGTCCGGCCTGATATTGCGCCCTGCTCGCTTCACGCCCTCATTTGACAAATGGGCAGGTCAGAGCTGCGCTGGCTTTCAAATTCACGTGGCCGATCCTGAAATGTACTACCCTTATGCCGCCTCTCTCACCCTAGTGCAGGCGGTTCTGACTACACACCGAGACGAATTCCAATGGGCCTCGCCACCTTACGAATATGAGTTCCACCATCTACCCATAGAGATCATCCTCGGCAGTGGCAACCTGCACGCCCAATTGGAGGCAGGAGTTCCGGTAAAAGATCTGGAGCGAAGCTGGGAACCCCATTTGCGTGAGTTTCGCAAACTTTGTGAGCCCTACTTGCTCTATTCCTAGCCCGGATGTTTCCGAATCCTACTGTGCGCTGGAACAGGTGAATATTGGCAGAGCGGATGGCTTACTACTTGCATCACTTAGCGATTGGCTGCGAGCGTTGGTGCACTATCTAGCTATGATGGTAGGACTAAGATTTGTCATTACAATAAATTTTTAATTATACAAAGAATTCTTATTTATAAGAGCAGTTGCTCTTTCTCTTTCTACTGATAACCGAGGCAACAGCTATGGGTTGCGTTTATCACCCGGATCGAGACTCTGTCGCTTACTGTGATCATTGCGAAGCCGAACTTTGTGAAAGCTGCACCCTCCGCGTTGAGGGCGGTCGCTCTGTTTGCCACCGCTGCCTGCTGGCTCTTTCACTCAACGATGTCAAGAGTGAAACCACCATGCGCGAGCAGGAAGAAGAGGATCAGCGCGTCGGTCTGCATAAGAAGTGGCGCCCCACTTACATTGAGTCAGTGCTCACAATTGGTTTGGTATTGGTACTGGGGCTTGTGGGACTCAGGTTTTATTGGGATCGGACCGAACTGAAATCAGCGATTACTTTGGATGTCACCGACCCGGTGGAACTGCTCGCAGAATTCCAGGCAATACTGGCCCATTATTCGGTGGCGAACGGCAATCGTTACCCTGACAGCCTCCATGAGCTCTTGCCCAGCTATCTTAATGATGCAGCAGAGAACCGCAGGATGTTACGGTATCTTGACTACAACCTCAATGAGCGCGAAGGCTATCTCCTCCGCATTAAGCCGGAATCAGCAATTTCAGGAGAGAACTTAATTGCCACCGCAGAGGATATTTACTCTGTCAGGAAGGGAAAATAGCCAGTAATGTCCATGCAGCACCAGTGGTTTCGGAGAAGTAATGGTTTGACCATATTGGAGCTTGTGGTCACTTTAGGAGTGGTGGCTGTTCTTGTGGCCGTGGCAATTCCAACCTTTACCGCGTATTACCGACATGAAAGCAAAGTTGAATGCCAGGCTTCAGTAGTGAACTTCCTTAATGCTCAGAAGATGTACTATCTGGACAATCAGACTTTTTATCCTCTCAGGCCCGGCCAGAAAACCAACAATGAGGGCGTAGTAGTAGTCATCGGCTGGGATCCAAACAGCCGACCCGCCCCAGCAGAAAGATACCTACTTCCAGAACTAGCTATGGAATTCAAGCCTGATAGCCATCGTGGCTACAGAATAAAAGCGGTAAACGTGCAAAAGCGAGACATGTTCAATCAAGCCCTGTTTTTTACCTTACGGACCAACGAAGGTTTCCACAACGACGGACTGACCGACTACGAATACACCTTCAAGATGTTCAATCGGCAAAACCCAACTGGTCAGCCTGAATGGAGTACTCACGGTCAGTGGATGATCCGCAACGGATTCTGGTTCGACATTTTTGGATGCCCAGCATGGCAGTGGGCTCCTGCCTGCCCAAGATAATTTCCCTCAGGTCCTTTTCACTGTGTCAACTTTGGCTAATTTTGTCCAGAATCCGATCCATATTCCAATC
>PPDG01000123.1 GCA_002899795.1 Desulfobacteraceae bacterium
ACAACCTTGAACGCCCGCAAACTTTTCAAGTTGCCAAAGGTAGACGGGGAGACGACATCTGAGCGGAATGAATAAGAACAAAAATAATGAAGCCTTTATCCTAGCCTCAGGTTCTCCGCGGCGTCGAGAACTCTTGCGCCAGCTAGGGTTCTCTTTCACGGTAATTCCCAGCAGACTGGAGGAAACCAACCAGAGGGGCATGGAACCGAGAGGTCACGCCACCTATTACGCCAAAGAGAAAGCCAGGGAGGTGGCGCAACGGTACCCCGAACAATGGGTATTGGCGGCAGACACCATCGTCGTTGTTGCTGAGGAAATCTTGGGAAAACCAGTCAACGTAACCGAGGCCACGGCCATGCTTTCTCGCTTAAGTGGGCGCAGCCATCATGTCATTACCGGAGTCTGCCTGTTACACACACAATGTGGGGTGGAGGAGAGCCAAGCAGTTGAGACCGCAGTTTTTATGAGAAGGCTCGACGCTGCAGATATTGAAGGCTACATTGCAACTGGTGAGCCTATGGATAAGGCTGGCGCTTATGGTATCCAGGGCATTGGCGGTTGTTTGGTTCAACGGATCGAGGGTTCTTACTCGAACGTGGTGGGTTTGCCCCTTTGCGAGACCGTGGAGTTATTACGTCGTCATCGAGTTGCTGATCCCTTCTAGCTTCAGTGGTGAGAAAATGTCGGTTGCAGAAAACCTCGCCCAGGTCAGAGAGCAGGTAGCGGATGCTGCCATCCGCTCTAACCGCTCACCCGAATCGGTGAAACTGGTCGGTGTCACTAAGACCGTAGAGTTTGAACGTATCAAGGAAGCGGTATCAGCGGGTCTGCAAATATTGGGAGAGAATTACGTCCAAGAAGCCCAAAACAAAATCGAACAGGTGGGAGGCCAGGCAAGTTGGCATTTCATTGGGCGTTTGCAGAGTAACAAAGCAAAATACGCGGTTAAGCTCTTCGACCTTATTCAAACTGTCGATACTCTGAAACTGGCTACTGAATTGAACCGCCGCGCTCAACCTTTAGGGCGAGTGCTTCCCATCATCATCCAGGTGAACCTCGCCGGCGAAGCGAGTAAGGGTGGTGTTCATCCGGCCAAGTGCATCCAACTAATCCGAGAGATCTCCGAATTCACTAATCTACAAATCCGAGGGCTTATGACCATGCCGCCTTTCTTCAACGATCCGGAACGTGCCAGGCCACACTTTCGCCGGTTGAGAGAGCTGAGCCAGGAGATAGCCGAGGCTCAGTTACCTGATGTTGAAATGCATGAACTGTCCATGGGTATGTCTGGCGATTTTGAGGTGGCCATCGAGGAAGGCGCAACACTTATTCGAGTGGGAACTGCTATTTTTGGAGAGCGACCGTAAGTCGTTGCCGCATTGTCTCATACAAAGCCATAGCACCAGCCGCTGCAGCATTGAACGAATCGAGCCGTCCTTGCTGGGGAATTGCAGCGAGTAGATCGCAAGTCTGCCTCACCAGCGGTCGGATGCCTTTGGCCTCTCCGCCGATCACCAGAGCCGTCGGCTGACAGAGATCGAGTTCATAAAGATACCGGTCCGCTTCCATGGTCAATCCCACCACCCAGATTCCTTGTTTTTTGAAAAGCTCCAGGGTTCGCTTCAAATTGGTTACCCGAGCAACGTCCATGTGCTCAAGAGCACCGGCTGAGGCCTTGGCTACCGCAGCAGTCAGAGAGGCAGCCCGATCTTTTGGCACCACCACTCCGTGAGCTCCACAGACATAGGCGCTACGTATGAGACCACCCAGATTCTGGGGATCCTGGATACCGTCCAATACTAAGATAAGTGCAGGGTCGTCACGCTGGGCCGCTTCGAGGATGTCATCCAGATCGACGAATGAAGAAGGAGAGAGGAGCGCTACAATTCCTTGGTGGGCAGTGGTCCCTGCCCTGGCGTCCAACCGTTGCCGCTCGTGAGAGCGGATTTTGATGCCGAGTTCCCTCGCCTGGGCGAGGATTTCTGCAACAGTGCGGTTCTGTCCACTCCGGCTTACCCAGATTTCCCTGACCCTGTGGCCACGAGCTGTAAGCGCTTCGCGGACTGGATGTATACCGTAAATAGTTTCTATCATGTAAAGTGCAGAGCTCAGTCCGGTTGGATCAGATTACGTACTCGCGGGAGAATCGCCTGTCGCCGGCAACGTGTGGAGAGGATGATAGCTGCGAGCGCCTCTACAGCTTCCTCCAGAACATCATTGATTATCAAGTAATCATACCAAGACGCCTCTCCAAGTTCTCTGGAGGCGCTGTCAAGCCTGGCCTCCACATCCCCCCCCTGTTCGGTACCCCTTTCATTAAGACGTTTCTTCAAGGTCTCACGATCAGGAGGCAAAACGAAAATGAAACAGGCGCGGGGAAAATGCTCTTTCACCTGGCGAGCACCCTGGACGTCAATCTCCAGAAGCAGGTCCCGCCGGTCATTCAGGTGTTTTTCTAACTGCGCCCGAGAAGTTCCGTAGTAATTCCCGTGGACTTGGGCACACTCAGCAAAAGCACCCGCCTCTTTCATCTCAAGAAAAGTCTCCAATGAGACGAAATGGTAATCTCGACCATCTGACTCTCCTTGGCGCGGTGCCCTGGTGGTATAGGAAATCGAGTAGGCGAGCTCGGGAAATCTCTTCCGCACTCCTTCCCGCAAACTTGACTTTCCCACCCCTGATGGGCCAGAAAGCACGAAGAGTTGCCCAGTAGAGTCCATCACTTTATCTTGCTATCGCCATCTTTGCCAAGAGAATCGGCCATAAACCGTTGGGCAATTGTCTCAGCCTGCACTCCGGAAAGAATGACGTGATTGCTGTCGGTAATGATGATTGCCCGAGTGCGTCGCCCCATGGTGGCATCAATGAGTTTCTTGGCCATCTTGGCGTCCTCTTTCAGCCGCTTCATTGGTGCAGATCCGGGGGAAACAATAGCAACTACTCGATCTACCACCACCGTGTTACCAAAACCGATGTTTAAAAGTCTTCCCTCCATTTCAACTCCACCTTCCGACGAATGGTGCCCTGAGGCAATTTCGCCCGAGCTGTGTTGAGAGCAAATTCGAGTCCAGAACTATCCTGACGTTCGTCAGTTCAGACTGTCACCTTGCCTTTTTTGCCTTAGTCGTTCTACTAAAAGCCCCTATTCAACGTTTTGTAACTGTTCCCGGAACCTCTCAAGCTCTGTCTTCATCTGGATTACTTTTTGAGCGATTTCCAGATCGTTCGTCTTGGAGCCTATGGTGTTGACCTCCCGGTGCATTTCCTGCAGGAGAAATTCCAACTGGCGACCCCGGGGACCTTCTGCTTCGAGTAGATCACTGAACTGTCGGATATGGCTTTGCAAGCGCACTAACTCCTCATTGATATCGCTTTTTTCGGCGAAAAAAGCAACTTCCTGAGCCAAACGCGCCTCATCCAACTCCGCCTCACCAAGCAGATCCTGAATCCTTTTCTGTAGTCGATCCCGGACGTCTTGAACCACAAGCGGTGCCCGGGTCTCAACTTCCCCGGTTAGAACCTCAAGTTGGTGCAGTCGCCTGCTGAGATCACTTGTCATTGCCTCCCCTTCCTCCTTCCGCATGAGGAGACAGTTACTGACCGCCTGATCGAGAGCCGTCTCCACGGCTCTCCAAGCTTTTCCCCTGCTTTCCTCGTCTTCTTGGAAAGCAAATAGGTCCCGGAAATTTAAAAGAGATTCCAACCTGAGATCCCCTTCGAGTCCCAGTTCCTCTTGGAGAATGAGAAGCAGCCTTTTGTACGTTTTGGCCAACTCGGTATCTACAGTGAGATGTTGCACTTTATCCAACGTATCATCGGCAAGAACACTGACCTCTATGCGTCCTCTGGAAAACTTTGAACTGACCCTTTTCTTAATATCCTCTTCAAAATCGCTGTATTTGCGAGGTAATTTAATTCGGATATCACAGAAACGGTGATTGAGTGTCCGGAGCTCAATCGTGAACCGGTAACCATCAGCCCCGGCCTCGCCACGTCCAAAAGCTGTCATGCTATGAAGCACTACTCTACTCCGATCTGGTTATGCTAGCCCTCAGAGGATAGTATGAAGATTTCGTAGGGGCGGGCTTTACGCCCGCCCGAAAAATCCAAGTCGCACGTCCAGGCGGGCGGGGATAAACCCCGCCCCTACATTTATGAGAGTCGCTTAACCTATTTTCCTTATCCTATTTGCTCTCCGTGGTTCTTCCTTCAGTGCGTAGCTGCAGCAAATATTTCTGTCTTAAGGCTCTAAGCCAGTTCCGTACTTTGGGTTCTGCATAATCTGGGAAGGTCCAAACCAGCGGTCGATAGTCCCGATCACGATAAATCAGAGTCAAATTTGCGTAGATACCACTACTCAGATAGATCCGATGGGCGTAGTTCTTGCCGCTCGCCAACACCAACCGTTCGGCCAGCAGATAGCCCGGATCGATGTTTACGCGTCGACTTCCCCCTGCACTCTGTTCAGTCTCCAGAAGATTGGTCTGTACTTTGATCTGTGCCAAGTCCTCCTGTGAGATGAGACCATCGAAGCTGGCAAATCGTCTGAACAGAGGCTGTCCCATCTCGGCATAGTAGTAGTCGGTATGGTCAAACGCTATCAGTTCACTAACAAAATCCAGTATCCCACAAGGTCCGGTCAGTTTAGACAATACTTTGACGATGTGCTCCGCAGAACCGGCAATTACACTCACAAAGAGCTTTGCTGGTTTCGGATCTTGGGGAATGCTCATATACGCTTCTACAATGGCCGGAAGTTTGTCAGGCAGAGGTTTGTCGGCCAACGCAGGTATAGTGAAATCCGAGGGCCTGCATTTTCTTCGGCTCGTAAATATTTCTGAGATCAACCACCACCGGCTCTTTCAAGAGTTCGGCCATCCGTTTCCAATTCAGGTTCCGAAACTGGTTCCATTCCGTAATAATTACCAGGCCGTGAGCACCATTGGCAGCATCGTAGGCATCCTTGGCGTAGTATATACTTTTCAGCATTTTCCGGGCTTCCTTCATCCCTGCCGGGTCGAAGGCACGAATCTTGGCACCCTGCCGTTGCAAACTCCTAATAATGGCAATGGATGGAGCCTCTCGCATGTCATCTGTATTGGGCTTGAAGGTAAGGCCCAAAATTGCCAGGCTCTTACCCTTCACTCCTCCCAAAGCTTGGTTGATCTTTGCGACCATGAGTTTTCTTTGCCGTTTGTTAACTCTGATTACCGCCTTTACAATCTCAAAGCTGTAGCCGTGATCGTGGCCAATCTTGTCGATAGCCTTAATGTCTTTCGGAAAACAGGAGCCACCAAAACCGGGGCCGGCATGGAGGAATTTTGGCCCTATGCGACCGTCTAATCCCATTCCTTTGGCCACTTGGTGAACATCGGCACCCACTTGTTCACAGATATTGGCCATCTCATTGATAAACGAAACCTTGGTGGCAAGAAAAGCATTGGAGGCGTATTTGATCATCTCCGAAGTCTGTACATCAGTGACCACAAAAGGGGTCTCAATAAGATAAAGCGGACTGTAGAGGTCCTTCAAAATGGCGACGGCCTGGTCGCTCTCAGCTCCTATCACCACCCGATTGGGCCGCATGAAATCCTCTATTGCCGCCCCCTCTCTAAGAAATTCAGGATTCGACACCACATCGAAGGCCACCTCGGACTCGCGTTGTTCTTCGATTATCTGGCTGATCATCTGACCTGTGCCGACGGGGACCGTGCTTTTCGTTACGATCACCTTATAGCCGTCGAGATTCTGACCGATGGTGACTGCCACCTCACGTATGTATTTGAGATCAGCACCACCGTCAGGCGCAGAAGGAGTGCCTACTGCAATGAAAACAACCAGGGCTTGCCTGATTGCACTTCCCGCGTCGGTTGTGAAACTCAAGCGGCCTTGCTTGACATTCTTAGAGACGAGCTCAGCGAGCCCCGGCTCATAAAACGGCACTTCTCCCTGTTTCAGGAGCTCGATCCTGGCCTCATCCTTGTCTACGCAGGTGACGCTGACATCAAACTCAGCAAAACAGGCACCGGTTACCAATCCCACATAACCAACGCCGACTACACAGATATGCATTGGTGTTACCCCGCAGATATGAGATATAGATCACGATAGAAGTGTTGGAGGTGTATAGTAAACACAGGGAAAGGATAGTCGTCATCCGGGCTAGCCAATCTCTTTTACTCAATTCCCTGTGGACGCACTAGTTTTTAGCAATAATCATTCCAATCCTCTAACCCGGATGGCTGTTTTCAGCTGCATCACCGATCACTTCAGTCAAGACCCGCCCTGCCGCTCAACAAAACCTCTTTTAGTCGAGAAGCTGCAACTGTGGCGGTGCCAATCTCTCCAACTACAATCCCAGCGGCGAGATTTGCCAACACCGCCGCCTGCCTCGGTGTCAGACCGGCTGCCAGAGCCAGAGTGAAAGTTCCTGTTACAGTGTCACCCGCACCGGATACGTCAAAAACCTTTCTGGCCACCGTGGGAATTTGGGTGGTCTGACCGTTGTCCTCAAACAGCATCATACCTCTGTCGCCCTGGGTGAGCAAAACCATCTGGCAACCAAGTTCATCAAGCAGGCTGGTCCCAGCTCGCCTGAGGCTCTCTTCGTCATTGATGACAATCCCGGACATGAGCTCTGCCTCTTGATGGTTGGGAGTAATTAAGGTAACCCCCTTATACAGAGCCACGTTCTGTACTTTGGGATCAACTGTCAAGGTAATTTGCCTGCCACCTGTGAGTAGGCGAATGTTTTCCATGAGGTCTCGAACAACGACACCCTTGCCGTAGTCGGAAACCACAATTGCATCGATGGAATCGATCTGTTCTTCGACGGTGGTAATAATTTTCTCGATGCTAGCCTCAGTTACAGGCTCCCTTTCCTCGCGATCCACTCGAACCACTTGCTGGGAGTGGGCGACTACTCTGGTTTTTATGGTGGTGGGTCGCCGATTTTCAACCACCAGGCCGTGAGTGGGACTGTTCATCTTTTGCAGCATGTGAACCAATTCCCTACCCATGGCATCATTGCCAGTGACCCCGCATAGGAGTGCTTGCCCGCCCAGAGAAATGATATTGTTAACCACATTGCCAGCTCCACCCAGCACAAGGGACTCTTCTTCGACCTGTACCACCGGTACCGGTGCCTCAGGCGAAATCCTTTCAACGCGACCCCAGAGGAACTCGTCCATAATCACATCGCCCACTACCAGGATCCGGCAGGATGAAAACTTGTCTATGCCTTCAGAGAGAACCTTAGAATCATAGGTGGTTGACATCTATCGAATCTACCTCTCAACCATGGTGACTTTGAGTGCGCTGCCGATGAATATAGCACAGCAGTTAAAGGAAACCAGCACTTTTTTACCTGGTAGATTCCAAAGAGCATTGCAAAATAGCTCTGCCCTCGAACGCTCTGCGCTTTCCCTCCACGGTCTGCGAATAAAACATAGTAGTTCGCCATTTACAAACTCACTATCATTCATTACACTCCACATCTATGAAACGGATATTGCTAAGATATCTTCTCGTTGAGCAGGCGGTGCCTTTTTTTGTCAGCCTCTTGGTTCTGACTCTCGTTCTCTTTCTGGGCAAAATCATGCGCTACACTCAACTGCTCTTTGCAAGCGACTCCGGTTTGGCCGATCTCGGTATGCTCTTGCTCTATTCGCTCCCCTACTTTCTCGTTTTCACCATTCCTATGGCCACCTTACTCGCAGTACTTCTAGCATTTGCCAGGCTCGCTCATGACAACGAGATCACCGCCATGAAAACTGCTGGCATCAGCTTTTATCAGACGCTTCCTGCAGTGGCTCTGCTGACAGGCTTTGCCTGGCTGACCACCCTCGGTCTCTCCAGTTTTGTTCTGCCACATAGCAACAGTGGTTTTCAGCGCGTTCTTTTGGAGATGGCTCGCTCTAGAGGTCAGTTGGGTCTCAAAGAGCGAATTTTCAATGATCAGTTTGATGGACTCGTTTTTTTCATTAACACCATGTCCCCGGATGGCAGACACCTACGCGAGGTCTTTATTACTGACGAGAGATCCCCTGAGACCAAGAGCACTATCATTGCCGAGGAAGGCTTTCTTGTCCACGATCCCAGCGGCATGAGAATTACCCTTAGGCTTCTTCGAGGTCAGATTTTTAGGGTGGGAGATGAGATGGAAAGCCTGCAAACCATTCGCTTCCAGAACTATGATTTCAACCTGGATCTGGACTCATTTGCTTTCAATGAGAAGGATTTCCGCAAAAGAGAACGGCACCTCAGTTTCACTGAGCTAAGGCAGGCGTTGACTTCGACCAAACTCGACTCAAAAAAACGCAACAACTTGTCATTTGAATGGCATCGTCGCCTGTCCCTCCCTTTCGCCTGTATTGTCTTGGGCTTTATTGCTGCGCCCTTGAGCGTTCAATCGAGGACAGGTTCCCGACTCTCCGGAGTGGTTCTGGGACTAGTCCTGTTTCTGCTCTATTATCTTTTTGTGTCAGCAGCCAAGGCCCTGGGGAAAGACGGGCCCTATCCACCCGCCATCGGTCTATGGCTGCCGAATGTTATCTTCGGGGTACTTGCAGTTATTCTTTGGATCAAAACCGCAAGAGAATCTCCGTTCAAGCCTATTCTCCTTGTACAGCGAAGCGCGGAACTGGTTGCTTCTTGGATCAAGGCCCGTTCAAAAAGCTAGCTCGTGTCCATCCGGTACTATCAACAAAATGCTTATTAGCTACGACAAAATACGCACAGTGCTTATTGTAATGATGGATAGACACTTGGGAAACCTTGTGGTCTCTCTCTCATCAATCGTCGCATTACAAGAGTATTTTAGGGGGAAAAATGTACATTTTGTGGTGGACAGTGCTTACCGAGAGGCTGTCGAGAGTATTGATGGCTTCGATAGAATATTCTACTTCCCGAGAACAGAGATCTACGGACGTAATGTGTTGAGAAGGACAGTACTGTATCTCAAATTCATCAAAAAAATCAGAAGTATATCCCCAGATGCTGTCATCGACTTACAGGGTGGAAGTGCTTCTTCTGCAGTGAGTTTTTTGTCAGGTGCAGCATACCGCCTTAGTAACTCCTCCGCCATAAGATAGTATGTCTATAATACAAAAATCGACCTTCCAGTTGGGAAGCATAAGGTTCACAGTTACCTGGAGATTGCCATCGCTCTCGGAGCTAACATAGACGATCCACACTACCGGTTGCACGCCTCCGAGAGAAGGAGAAACTCACTTGGCCCTGTTCTTAGGAAACATGGAATAACCTCTGAAAAACCGATTATTTCCATCCATGCCGGTGCCGGCAACATTCACAAGCAGTGGTCCACAGAAGGTTTCGCGGAGGTTGCAGACTGGCTGTCCGCTCAAGGTTTCCAGGTCATCTTTGTCGGCGCTGGCCGCGACCAGGACAAGATTGATGCCACAATGTCCTTGATAAGTCACAAAGCATACAATCTTGGAGGCAGTTTATCCATCGGTGAGTTGATGGCCCTTTTTGAAATGAGTTCCCTCTTTTTGGGCAATGACAGCGGTCCCATGCACCTTGCTGCTGCCATGGGAACCCCTATTGTCGCTCTTTTTGGACCGGTGGATGAGAGGAGATGGAGACCACTTTCTCCCAATTCTGTAGTGCTGAGAGGTCAAGAGCCGTGTGATGATTGCCAGATCAAACGCAAAGATTGTGATAATTTTCCGTGTATTACCCTCCTGTCACCGAAGAAGGTGAAAGAGGTCATTGGCGAATTACTGGCGAAGTGATTCCCTTAGCCCTAACGAAAGCCCCCCCTCCGGTACAACCGCCAGGCTAGCACTACCACTGCCAGCAATGGATACTTTTTAAGTCGTGGAGTCCATTCAACCTTGACACCCGAGTGCCGTTCTATCTTCCACTGGATATAT